>CAYJPS010000091.1:0-9372 GCA_964372135.1 uncultured Treponemataceae bacterium
TTTCTTCTCGCCACATTAAAAGATTTTTATCGTTTGCATCCCAATCTTCCATCATAGTTTTACTAAAATGACCTGATATAATATCGTCTTGATGTTTTTGATATAAAGGCGCCATAATTGTTTTAAGTTCTTTAGAAAGTTCAAATGCCTTAATTTTTGCAGGATTTGAAAGGCGATCCATCATTCCAGTTACCCCACCCCATTTAAGAGCTTCGGTAATTGTTTCCCATCCGTATTGGATAAACTTTGAAACATATCCTTTGTCCATGCCTTTTTCTACCATTTTGTTAAAACAAAGAATTGAACCTGTTTGAAGCATACCACAAAGAATTGTTTGTTCTCCCATAAGGTCAGATTTTACTTCTGCAACAAATGAAGATTCAAGAACACCTGCACGACTTCCTCCTGTTCCAACAGCTAAAGCCTTTGCTACGTCCCACCCCTTACCGTCAATATCATTTTCAGGATGTACGGCAATAAGCGTTGGAATACCAAATCCTCTTGAGTATTCAACACGTACTTCTGAGCCTGGACCTTTTGGAGCCATCATAACAACGGTAATATCACTTCTGATTTGCATTCCTTCTTCAACAATGTTAAATCCATGGCTATACCATAGCGTCGAGTTTTTTTTCATTAACGGCATAATGCCTTCAATTACATTTGAGTGTTGTTTATCTGGCGTAAGGTTTCCTACCACATCAGCTGTAGGAATAAGCTCTTCATATGTACCAACAGTAAAACCATTTTCACTTGCATTTTTCCAGCTCGCTCTTTTTTCCGAAATTGCTTCTTTTCTAAGTGCGTAGCTTACATCTAATCCAGAATCTCGCAAATTTAAACCTTGGTTTAAACCTTGTGCTCCACAACCAACAATTACAATTTTTTTACCTTGTAAAGCCTTACAGCCATCATCAAATTCGCTTCTATCCATAAAGCGACATTGACCCAATTGCAACAATGCCTCTCTCCATGGTATTGCATTAAAATAGTTTTCTTTTTTCATATGTTTTCTCCGTGTAATTTTTTAGATACTTGTAACAGTATAGCGAAAAATGTCAAAATAGTAAAGTGATTTTTTATCATATATTTAAAAATACTACATTATTTTAGTGATGTTAAATATATCAAATTGCATTATTTCATGTTGAATTGTTATAAAAGACATGTTATAGTATATTTAATAGTATATAGCAGAGTGTGTACCCAAAAGTATACCACATAATGCTATTCTATATGGAGGTAGTTATGAAAAAAAAGGTCCTTATCATAAGTGCATTCGTTGTAATGCTTTTATTTACAGGCTGCGGCTTTACTGAAGAGCATCTTATTGAATATGTTGAAGTAGTCGATGTAAGTGGTATTCCTGCAAACAATGTTACCCTTATCACCATGCCAACTATAAATATAGAGCTAAAAAAATCGTTTGGTGTAGAAATTTTATCAGGAACTGGTTATAGACACCAGGTGCCACTTGAGTATCAAGAAAAATCAGGATTTGAATTAGACGCTTCAATTTTAGCCATAAAACTTTGGGGTGGTTTAGCTGTAAAAGATGTTGAACTGACAGGGACAACACTGCAAATTACAGCACGTGTAGCCAATACTGACTAGTTATCTTTTGGTTTAATGAAATAGTTAAGCCTCTGTTCCATGTTCTACTCTAGTCTATAGTAAATTGCAAGCACAAGTTTGTGGTTTACTATAGAAATATAGTCAATACATTCTAACGCATTTTTCCCAATTTACCATTCTATAGTACTAAGTTGACCACGAAAAAAGATTGAAATCTTACCACACTTCCCAATAAAAAAACACCCCTAATATTCCAAAAATAGAAAAATATAACCAAAAATAACTTTTTCTAACTATTTTTAACCACATAATTTTAAAAATTTACTTGCATTATTGATAAAATAAATTTATGATTTAGATAGAGAAGGAGAAAACAATGATCACAAAAAAAGAAGCTAGTATCACTAGAACAGTGAATCAAATTATTTCTGGCATTGATAGTACAGATCTTTCATTTGATAAAAAGCGCAGTTTAATGATTAAAAGAATAACAGAGTACTATTCTGAAGATTTTCTCAGTACCCAAGAGATTATAGCCAGAAAGAACAGTCTAGAAAGGGATAAAGCAACCATGTATTTATTTCTTATGCCATTAGTAATTGGTGCGGTATCATTGTTACTCACATCTGGATTACTAGAATCACTTACTGCTATGAGGCGTGCTTATAGCCTTGGTAGTTTTGAATCTCTTATAGTAGAGCTTCTATTATTCTTTATGCTTTTTTCTCTATTTTATATGGTATGTAACATGCGCAATTTTATTGGAAGAAAATATAATAAATTTGACCTATTAGATTGTGAAATTGAAATTATATACATGGTGTTAGAAGCTAGAAACCTTTTAAATGCTAAGAATGAATAGCGTAAAGTTTTAACTACCCCGATGAGGGTACAACTAAAAAAAACAGTTATAGAACACTATAACTGTTTTTTTAGTTAACTTGGAAGCCTCAATAAATTTTTGTCTTTTAAAGCTAAAAGCTCTTTTTTGTTTACAACATTTAGTTTTTTATAAATGCATACCATGTGCTGCTTTATTGCGCTTTCGCTTTTATTTCGCTCCCTACCAATAGCATCAAATGTTTTATCATTAAAAACATCCTGAAGCATGCTTATTTCTTCGTCTGTTAAGCATGAAATATCTACCGCATTCTCTTCTTCTACTTTTTTCTTTTCTAGTTTTTTTTCATTGAATAGTATGTAAGTTAAAGCAATAGCGAATGAAAGAAATAGTATATCTAATATTGACTCATAAAGCACAATAATTCCTAGCCGATACTGGAACCCTAAGGCAATTAAAGGTGGAACTATAAAGCAGGGTAAAATCTTTTTAGTAAAAGTAACTCCAGCTTTAAGGGCAAAAAGACAGCCAATAACATACATAATCATCCCATTTGTACCACCACCGTAAAATAGAGTATATGAGCCCATGAAGCAACACATAATTGTATATAATATAAACTTTGTAGGAAATACCACTAATAAAAGCGATAATATTAGTGGTATACTATTAAAAATATTATCTAAAACTATTTCTTCTAAGGGAGTATTTTCAAGTACATCAAAGTAATTATTTGTTACGAAAACAATAGCCCAAGCGAAAGTTAAAACTATCGCAATTAACCGCCAACGCCCCATCGTTTTCCTAAGCTTCCGTTTTCAATGCAGGTAAGGGTATCAATAGCTTCACAAGGATTTTCATTTATTTCATTTGTTAAACTGGTATACAGTATGTCATAATCCCATGAGCCATCATTTAATGGATTATAGATACCTTTTTTTAAGTCGCTTTTTGCACTCATGTTATAGCCATCAAGCATACAGAGAGCCAAAAGCGTCATTCCATGGTGAATAACTTCTTCATTACCACCTTTGAACATAGAAATCAAACGAAGGCGAGTATACACTGAGTTGTTATCATCTTTGCAGTGGTCAAAAATTATAGAACCACCACGTAGCTCTGTTAAATAAACTGACAAATGTGCTAATGCAGTTCTTTTTGCATCTTCACACCCTGCTAAAAACGGAATTGCAGCAATTAATTGAGAAACGCGATTTTTTTCAAACGCTTCTCTTTCTTTATCAGAAAAGCGAAAAGTCTCTACAGCTGCAAAAAACACTTCTGAGATAAAATCATTGAGTTCTTGTTCCTTTGAATAAGAAACCTTGACGTCCTGTTTTGTTTCCATTACGTAATCCATAATCTTCTCCTTATATGAGCCGCCCTTGCGGCACTTTATTTTAGAGGACTCGAATCTACAAGATATAAAAGCAACGCTTTACATCTGTAAATGACACAATAGCACAAATGCATTAGTATCAATCCCCTTTTTGAGCATTTTGCTCTTTATTTATGATAACATGTATTATTTCAGTCGTCAAGATAAAAAAGTACATATTGTACGTTTTTAGTATATAATAATACATTTTTTTAATATTTTCCTTTTAACTCTATTCATTGCTTGAATTTATTATAATATTATGTTATGTTATATGCATAAGGTTTTTATAGGAGTAAAACATGAAAAAAATTGTAAGTGTGGTAAGTGTATTACTAGTTGTATTATTGTTCGCAGGTTGTGATTTGTTTACGAAACAGCAAGTAGAATACATTAAAATTGTTGATGAAAATGGAGACCCAGCAGATACTATAGCTTTAGGTGCTTGCATTGCATTAAATATTGAATTAAAGAATGCATTCGGAGTAGAGTTTAACGCTTTAGATGCATCAACTGCAACACTTAAGGTGCCAGCAGAGAATCAGGAAAAAACTACCGTAGAACTAGAAGCTTCAATTGCATTATTAAAAGCAGCTGTAACACTGGGATATTCAAAAGAAGTTGAGTATATTGAAAGTACTAAAACTTTACTTATTACCCTAACACTGTAATTTTAATATCACAAAATAAATAAGGAGAAAAAATGAAAAAAATTATTTTTTTAGTAAGTGTAGTGTTCGTTAGTTTAACACTATCAAGCTGTTGGTATCTATTCCCTACAACGGTAGAGGATATTGAATTTCATGCATCTAAAGAAGCCATGGAAATCTTAAAAAACGATGCTGAGTTTAGCGATAGATTATACGAAGACTTTGGAGTAACCATTTATGTCCCGTCATCAGATTATGGTAGTTATACATACCCTGTGCCTTTAGATAAACAAGATATGATGGACGCAAAAGTTGCACTATTTACGCTTGCAGTAGAAGGTATGGAGCCTGGCGGATTAACAATAAAAGTTGATCAATTTGTATATACTTTAGAAATCTACGCTGAATAGGTTAAGCTGGAAAAAAGCAGTTTTCACATTATGAAGGCTGCTTTTTTTATTTAATCATTAATCTTAAAAGATAGGGAGAAAAAAATGAAAAAAATTATTTTTTTAGTAAGTGTAGTGTTTGTTAGTTTAACGCTATCAAGTTGTTGGTATCTATTTCCTACAACGATAGAATATGTTGAATTTCAAGCTTCTAATGAGGCCATGGAAATCTTACAAAACGATTCTGAGTTTAGCGACAAACTCTATGAAGACTTTGGAGTAACCATTGCTATATACCCAACATATATTCCAAGGTCATACCCTGTGCCATTAGATATGCAAGATATGATTGACGCTAAAGTTGCATTATTTACGCTTGCAGTAGAAGGCATGGAACCTGGCGGATTAACAATAAAGGTTGATCAGAGTATATCTACTTTAGAAATAAAAGCTGAATAGGTTATGCTAGAAAAAGCAGTTTTCACATTATGAAACCTGTTTTTTTATTCAATCATTAATCTTATATACATGAAGGAGAAAAAATGAAAAAAGTTATTTTTAGTTTAAGCATTTTGTCCATTGCACTACTTTTTTCGAGTTGTAGCACATTATTTGAAATTTTTACCATAGTTACGCTTGAAAAAGTATTTATAGTTGACAGTAATGGAAATGCGCTTGAAGATGCCGAAATGGACACCATAAAGACTCGCAACCTGAACCATTTTAGCGTAAATTATGGGTTTGATCTTGAATACGGTCAAAAGGAATACAAAGTAGCACTTGGATACAGAGAACATACTTTGGGACAAATTCGCGCAAATGTTGAAATGTTACTGGGTGGTACAGCAACACATGAGTTAACAAACGACGATACATACTTAACAATTACCTTTGATACAGTAGATATCAATTAGTACTCAAGTTATAGTAACAATTCGTAAAACTTATATACAAAAAAAGGAAAGGAAAAATGAAAAAAATTATTTTAGTTTTAAGTGTGGTTTTTACCAGCTTTATGTTTTCAAGCTGTAGTTTTCTGTTTGATTTAATAATTCCTATAGAGATTGAAGAAATACAATTCTCAGACCCTATGGGGCTTCCACCATCTGAGGAGCATTTTACAGCATTAATTGAATTTGAAAAGTATTCTTCGCCTAACTTTGAGGACACATTTGGTATTACACTGGAAAGTGGTGTTTATACCTACGATATTCCAGATCAATACGACGAGCATTCAAGAATAGCTATTGAAGGCTTTGTTAGCACTAGAATGCTAAACACTGCTACCTTGCTCTGGGAGCTAAGTAGTGACGAAGAAACATTGATTATTGTTATACAAGAATAAGACGGTGTAATTCAAAAAGGGCTGTGAACACTTTCGTGCTACAGCCCTTTTTTTTATGCTAATTTTTCTTTTTCTAGCTTTTTATCAAAATAGCCTGTTTCTTCTAAGTATTGTCTGCGGGCTATAACAAGAGAGATGAGCTCTTGATACATGTTATAATCAACTTCTAAGGCAATTGGAAAAATATAAAACTCAGTTTCATCACAATAACGTTCAATAAACTCAGGCTTTGAAACAAATCCTAAACTAATCATATTACTGATTCTGTCTGCACATTTTAATATTTTTGCTTTTTCAGAACCATGCTCAATTACACCACGAAGATAGTCAGGTTTTGATTGCCCCTCTTTTTTACTCACCTCTAGTACTAAATCGAGAACTTCTTTTGCCTCTGGCTCAACATCTAAAATAAGTTGTTGGTTAAAGTTTGGTATATCTTCAACAAGGTCGTGAATACATGATGCCTTTAGCAAAACAGAGTCAATGTATCCATAATCAATAAGTATACCCATAGTATCAATTTGATGGCGGAACATGTTGCCACCCGAAAAGCGTAGCTTCCCTATGAGACTTGTTGCCAATTGCATATATGGGGCAAGCTCTATTTTTTTAAGTTCGAGCATCGATTGATTATTCATTTCATCAATTTTTTCAATTCTCATAGTTATTCCTTAAAGATTAAACCATTAAACATGTAAAAAGTTACAGATTTTGAACATAGCTTTTAAGCTTTTCTACGCGTCGCTGAACACTTGCAAGTTTTTCTTTTTCTGCTTCTACAACGTCAGCAGGAGCATTTTTTGCAAAGTTTCCACTTAGTTTAGCTTCAACTTTTTGACAAAAGCTTTCTTCTTTTTCAATTTCTTTTGTAAAGTGTGTTTTTAATTGCTCTACATCAATATTCTCACTCATCAAAATAAAGGCTTCAAAGCCCTCACCTACTGTACCAATGGCTTTAGTTGGTGTTGAATCAACAAATTGAATATCTTTTACACCTGCTAAAAGTTTAATTAAATCTGTTTTTTCTGTACAAACTTCTGCTGCGCTGTTTGGGGTAATTAAAAGTGCAATGTCTAGTTTTACATCTGGTGCAATTCCACATTCAATTCTTAAAGAACGTAATTGACGAATTAAATCTTGTAACACATTAAAACGCTTTTCAACAGCATTATCTTTTCTCCATTCTTCTACCTTTGGATACGGAGCATTTATTAACATACTAACAAAACAACTTTGAGTATTATTTTGTTGTTTTGTTTGCTCAAAACTTCTGTTTATTGGATTTTGAAGTTTTGACATTGAATCGAACATCTCAGCTTTTGGGAGTTTAGAGTAAATTTCTTCAGTCACAAATGAAATGTATGGATGTAATAGACGCATACTTTCTTCTAATACGTGTAACAAAACAGAAATTGCACGATTTTTTTCGTTTTCATCATCGGTTCTAAATGAAAGTTTAGTGCCTTCAACGTACCAATCGCAAAAATCATTCCAAAAGTATTCGTATACAGCAGCAGCACCATCGTTATAACGATAGTTTTCAAGCGCATTTCTTGTAAGTTCTACTGCATTGTTTAATCTGCCATAAATCCATTTATCGAGTTCTGTTAAATCGGCTTTAGAAATATCTACAATTTCTCGGCCCTCAAGGTTTCCAAGAATATAGCGGCTTGCATTCCATATTTTATTTGCAAAGCGGCTACCCATTTTAAATGATTCTTTATCGAGCAAAATGTCTTGCCCTTGAGCACACATAAATGCTAGAGAAAACTTTAGTGAATCTGCTCCAAACTCGTCAATAATTTCAAGTGGATCTATACCGTTTCCAAGCGATTTACTCATTTTGCGGCCTTTTTTATCTCGTAATAGACCGTGAATGTAAATGTCTCTAAACGGCACCTCTCCTGTAAACTCTAAACCAGCCATAATCATTCTACTTACCCAAAAGAAAATAATATCGTAGGCGGTTATAAGTGCCGTTGTTGGGTAAAAAGTTTGTAAATCTACAGTATTTTCAGGCCAGCCAAGGGTTGAAAATGGCCATAACCAGCTTGAAAACCATGTATCTAATACGTCATTATCTTGTGAGAGTTTTTCTCCTGTAGCGCTACATTTAGGGCATGCGTCAACATCAGTTCTGGAAACAGTCATTTCACCACAAGATTCACAGTACCATACTGGGATTCTATGCCCCCACCATAATTGGCGGCTAATACACCAGTCTCGAATGTTTTCCATCCAGTGTGAATAGGTGTTTTCCCATTTTTTAGGATAGAATACGATGTCGCCATCTTTCCAGGCTTTTACCGCTTTTTCTGCCAATGGTTTCATTTTTACAAACCATTGTTCACTTAAATATGGTTCAACTACAGTATCACATCTATAGCAGTGTCCTACCGAGTGATTTATTTTCTTTTCTTCTTTGTAAAGTCCTTGTTCAGTAAGGTCGGCTATAACAGCCTTTCTTGCTTCTTTAGTGTTTAATCCTTGGTACTTAGCAGGAACTTCTTCGTTAAGTTTTCCATCTGGAGTTAAAATATTTATTACTGGAAGGTCATGTCTTTTTCCAACTTCCCAGTCGTTGTTATCGTGTGCAGGTGTAATTTTAACTACACCTGTACCAAATTCTTTTTCTACGTACGTGTCTGCAATAATAGGAATTAATTTTTCAGTTAAAGGTAGCTTTACATTTTTTCCTATTAAGTGTTTGTAGCGTTCATCTTCTGGATGAACCGCAACGGCTGTATCTCCCAAAAGTGTTTCAGGGCGAGTTGTAGCAATTTCTAGCTTACTGCCATCTTCTACTTCGTAGAAAATATGATACATAAAACCGTCTTTATCGGTATGATCTACTTCGTCATCTGCAAGAGCTGTTCCGCATGAAGTACACCAGTTTACAAGATATTTTCCTCTATAAATGAGGCCTCTTTCATAAAGGGTAACGAATACATCTCGTACAGCCTTTGATAAACCTTCATCCATGGTAAAGCGTT
This sequence comes from uncultured Treponemataceae bacterium, assembly GCA_964372135.1. Lineage (GTDB taxonomy): Bacteria > Spirochaetota > Spirochaetia > Treponematales > Treponemataceae > CAYJFX01. Next base: position 9,172 of record CAYJPS010000091.1, read on the forward strand.
CTCTGTCCCAATCTACAGAAGCACCGAGTTTTTTTAATTGTTTTGTAATTATTTCGTGGTGCTCGTCTTTTACTTGCCATGTGCGCTTTAAAAACTCGTCACGTCCAAGCTCGCGTCTAGATGTGCCTTCTGCTTTTAGTTTTCTTTCTACTACATTTTGAGTTGCAATACCAGCATGATCAGTCCCTGGAACCCAAAGAG
>CAYJPS010000092.1:0-9068 GCA_964372135.1 uncultured Treponemataceae bacterium
TAGAAAGCAATATTAATTATTACCTATTAATTAATAATTATTTCCTGCTGCTAAAGTATGCTAGTGAAAATCCTATGCCAAGTGTTAGAATAGAAAAAATTAATTCAATGTTCATGGGAATCCCAGGGTAAATAACAACAATAGACCCTGCAACAAGGCCAAGAATCGCTCCATATGTTTGTGCAGGCACTTTGTCTAATAATACTCTGATTAACTTTGCACCGCTCAAAAGTCCTAATGGAATACCAATTGCAACAGGGATTAATAAAGGTACATTTAATTGTGATACTGCTGTAATAATTGTTGTGTAAGAGCCTATTACTAATAATAAAAAAGACCCAGAAATGCCAGGAATTATCATTGCAATTGCTGCTAAAACGCCACTTGCCAATAGAAACATAAAAAGTTGAAACGATAATTCTGTTACCTCAGAGTGTGAAAACATACCGCTGTTCATGGTATCCATTACAATCATTGTTGCAAGTGCTACAAGCATTGTTGCTACAACTGAAAGTGGTGGCGATTGAATATTTTCACCGCAAGCTGTTTTTATTTTTCCTACTATGAGCGGTAAACTGCCAGCAATAAGACCAATAAAAAACCAATTTGTTGGGGTAGGGTAATTCTCAAAAAGCGATACTAAGATACTTGAAAATCCTAGAACTCCAATTCCAACTCCAATTGCTAGGGGAAACCAAAACTTCCACATAGATAGTATTTTTTTTACGTTTATAGTTATTACACTAATAAGTTTATCATAGATCCCAAAAACAACTGCCATTGTGCCACCTGACACTCCAGGTATAACATTCGATACTCCCAACACAATTCCAATACCAATTAATTTTAATATCTCTAACATAATTCCTAATTCCTAATTCGTAATTCGTAATTCGTAATTACCCCGTCATTTCTTCTGGTTTAAATACTTCATCAAATTTAGCTTCTGTTAAAAATCCAAGTGAAACACAAGCTTCTTTTAAACTAATGTTTTCTTCAAATGCCTTTTTTGCTGTCTTTGCAGCATTTTCGTATCCAATATGAGGATTAAGTGCTGTTACAGTCATAAGACTTTTTTCAACATTTTCAGCCATTATTTTTGCATTAGCTGTAATACCAAGTGCGCAATTATCATTAAATGAATGCATTGCGTCGCTTAATAAGCGCACCGACTGCAAAAAATTATATGCAATGAGTGGCATAAATACATTGAGTTCAAAGTTCCCTTGGCTTGCACCTATAGTGATAGCTGTGTCATTTCCCATTACTTGTACGCATACCATTGTGAGAGCTTCGCTTTGCGTTGGATTTACTTTTCCTGGCATTATAGAAGAGCCTGGTTCATTTTCAGGAATGGAAATTTCCCCTAAGCCACATCTTGGTCCAGACGATAGCCAGCGCACATCGTTTGCAATTTTCATTAAATCACATGCAAGGGCTTTCACCGCTCCATGTGAAAATACTATTTCATCTTTGCTGGTAAGAGAATGAAATTTATTCTTCGCAGTAATAAAAGGATGTCCTGTTAATTTTGCAATTTCACTTGCAACAAGCGTGTCAAACCCTTTAGGAGCATTTAATCCCGTACCAACTGCAGTAGCCCCCAAAGATAATTCTAATAGAGGAGCAATTGAAAATGTTATTAGTTCTAAGCTTCTTTCAAGTGATGTTCTCCAACCAGAAATTTCTTGTCCAAAAGTTAACGGCACCGCATCTTGCAAATGAGTTCGCGCGATTTTTAATGTGTTTTCATATTTATTTTCCAAGTGCAAAAAAGTTTCAATGAGAGTAAGCGCGCTTGGAATGAGATTGTCAAACAGTGAAATTACTGCACTGATATGCATGCTACTTGGAAATGTGTCGTTTGAGGATTGGCTCATGTTAACGTCATCATTCGGATGAATACGACATGTTAATCCCCTTTGCAATAGTAGCTCATTGGCTCTGCTAGATATTACTTCGTTGAGATTCATGTTTGATTGTGTGCCACTTCCTGTTTGCCAAACAACGAGCGGGAAATGTTCGTCAAGTTTGCCTTCCAAAATTTCATCACATACAGACGAAATAGCAGAAAGTTTTTCGTCGGTCATTTTGTTCGGGCAAAGTTTATTATTTGCAAGTGCGCAGCCTTTTTTTAGAATGGCAAATGCTTTAATAATTTCTGTAGGCATTGTTTCAATGTCACTACCAATTTTAAAATTATTTCTACTTCTTTCAGTTTGGGCTGCCCAGTACGCATCTTCTGGTACTTTTACTTCACCCATAGAATCTTTTTCAATACGATAGTTCATGTTTGCTAGTGTAGCGTAAAACAAAGATTTTTGCAAGCTGAGAACATGTAGTGGTGCTCTAGTTGTTGTGACTTACATCTTGAATAACAGCATCTACCACTGGGTATTTTTTATCATACAAAATATTAGCTCGTAAATATAAAACAATTACGGAGCCTGATTTAGTTTTTGTACGAAGTGTCACTTTCACTCGGGTTTCATGGTTTTCTATACATGCTTTAATGTAGTTATACGCAATGTCTTTTTGTTCAGGAATAATTAGGTCTTCAAGAATGGTATCCTTGTGTTTCATTATGTATGTTTTTGTCATACCATGAATTTTACAAAACTCTTCATTAGCATACTCAAGTTTTATTCCGTTCTGTATTCTTGCACTAAATATTCCATCACCTCCAACATGTTTATAGATAGCAAGTTGGTTTTCAAGTTCTTTTTGACGCATTGCTGCTTTTTTCAATTTTTCACTTGCTTTATATTCCGCGTCAATATTTTCAAGGCTTGTTAAAACAATGATTGAATCTTTTTCAGTTGCAACAACTTTACCATGCATCTTTATCCATATGTAGGAGTTTTCTTTTCTAAAGCTTTTTGCCCTAACTACTACGGTCCCTGTATTTCCTAAAGTATTTACTTGTGCAGAAACTAGTTTATTAACTATAGGAATATCCTCTTTATGAATAGAAAGAGTCGCATCATCTCTAAACTGAGACACATCTTCATGCTGATAATTTAAAACTTTAAAGTACTCATCATTTGTTCGTAGTAGTGTTACTATGCCTTCTTTGATTTCAAATAATGCCAGGGCTCCTACAAAATGGTTAAATATAAAATTGAATTTAGAGTTTGGGAACCAAATATCATCAATATCAAGAAGCATACGGTGATCAATAGGAAGTACCGTTCTAGTGTCTCTAGAATGATTTCTCATATATTCGTCAAAATCAGATTTGGAAAGTGCTCTAGAAAAATAGAAGCCTTGTCCCATTTCGCATCCAATCCCACGTAAAAAACTTAATTGCTCGCTTGTTTCAATACCTTCTGCCACAACCGTAAGTTTTAGTTGTTTTGCAAGTCGTACAATAAAATTTATTACATCTCCTGATTTTTTATCTTCAGTATGAGCTTTGATAAAACTCATATCTAACTTAAGAGTATCTAATTTCATGGCGTTGAGAACATTTAATGAAGAATATCCTGTTCCAAAATCATCAAGTTCAATAGAAAAACCCATGTCATGAAGTTTATTTACGGTGTCAATTATTTGGTATGGATTATCTGAATAGGCACTCTCGGTTATTTCTAAATTAAGATATGATATATCGATGCCATTTTTTTCAATTAAATCTGTAAGAGTTTTTACAAGTTCTGGGTTATGAAGATCTACACGAGAAACATTTACAGAAATCGGAATAGGTTCTAAGCCTGCGTCTATCCAAGAACGTATAAAACTACATGCAACACTCCAAACATACTCATCAAGTTTTGTAATAAATCCATTTGTTTCTAGAATTGGAATAAAATTGTCAGGCGAAACCATACCTTTTTCGGGGTGTATCCAGCGAACAAGCGCTTCTGCACCAATTACTTTACCATTTGAAAGTTTGCATTTGGGTTGTAAAAATACTTCAAATTGTTTTTCGTTAAATGCTGTTTGTAAATCATTTATAACAAAAAAATCTTTATACGATTCTTCATCCATTGATTCGTTATAAATAGTATAATATTCTCCATATTGTTCTTTACTTTTTTTTAAGGCAACAATTGCCCTAGAGTTTATAAGAGAAACATCCATGTAATTATCTTCAATGAAGTAAATTCCAACTGAAATACTTAATTTAAAATCATCTCTAAAACCTGAAATAATAGAATGTATACTTTTTTTTAATAACGGTAATAAACCCTTGTTTGGCAAATCACAACAGCACATCACAAAACTGTCAGCACCCAAATGTCCTATGATGGATTGTGGAACAATAAGTGCAAGCTGTTTTAATCGAAAAGCAAAATATTTAAGTAATCTATCGCCCTCTTTAAAGCCAAAAAAGGAGTTTACTAACTGAAATTTATCGATATTTATCCTAGCAAAAAGAAACTGCTTTTCATGGTTTTCCACAAGGGCTTGTTTTGCTTTTGAAAAAAAAGCATTTTTTGAATACAAACCTGTAATCTCGTCTATTTCTTCTTTTTGCAATAGTTCTTTATAATGTTCTAGTTCTTTTTTGAGTTCATTGTTTTCAAGCATTAGTTCATTTAATTCCATACATCACCGCGCTCTTTTATGTGCTTTTTTGAAATCATACATTCTTTTATCTGCAATATCTAATAGTTCCTTTTCTGTAAAGGTGTTTCTTTTGTCAACTTCTACAACGCCGTAGCTAATAGAGGTCTCATATTGTTTTTCGTACTTACTAGATATTTTTTTTACTTCTTCAAAAGAAATAAGAACTTTTTTTGCAATTTCATATTCATCGCCATGTGTACCTAAAACTAAAAATTCATCACCTCCTAGTCGTGCAATAAACTCATTGTCAAAAGACTGTTGAAGAATAGAAGATACTTTCCCAATATAAAAATCTCCTTCTTCGTGGCCATAGACATCGTTGGTAATTTTTAATCCATCAATATCAAAATAAACAATATAAAAATTTTGCTGCGAAGCAACATAGCTTGCTAGCTTTTCTTCGGCAACGCGGCGAATAAACATTCCTGTAAATGGGTCTAGCTCGCTAGTTGCCTTTAATGTTTCAAGTTCTTCAGCTTCTTTTTTTACTTCATCTTTTAGTCGTGAAAAATCTTCAAGGTGAAGTTGTAATTTTGAAAATTCATGAGCGTGTGCCATGGTAGCTATATATATACCTAGAGAGAAAACACCTGTTCCTAAGAGGAATACAGCAGTATTCAACGATGATGTTTGTACATTTAATAATAAGGAAGCACTTATTTGATAAATAAATGTAATACATAAGATACCAAGTGAAAAACGCAGGTTGTTTTTGTTGCTAAAAATTAAAAAAATCTGATCTTTATTTACTGTTTTCATTGCTTTTAATAGTGTAAAAGGTCTTAAGAATAGTGTGATGGTTGTAGCTAAAAGGCGAACTTCAACATCCATAACTGATTGTGCTACTGGAACTTGGGTAATAAGAGCAATAATTGCAATTATCATAGTTCTCATTGCAAAGATGTTTACGGCAAATGAAATAATTCCAAAGAAAATCTTTAAGTATGAAATGTTAAAAAGTAGCTTAAATTCAATTGAATAAAAAAGAAAGAAAGCCATCATAATTATATAATCGTTTCTAAATTCAGTTATATATATTGATGCATAAAATATGAAAAAGTTAATTGGAGTTAAAAGTATTACTTGCAGTATGATTTTCTTTGAAAACGCATACAAACCCTTTGCGTATACAAAAAGCATAATATTATATAGTGTAAATAAAAGAGCACATAAATATATCATAACGTATCCCTATTTTTATAAAATTCTTTTTTCTTCTCTCGCATACGTTGGTCAGCAAGAGCTACGATTTCGTCAAAATCTTGCTTATGTTCTAGATTGTTTACATACACTGTGCCAATATAGATGGCTATTAAAAAATCAGATTTTTCATTGTACATTTGAACAGTTTGATTGAGTCGACTAATGATGAGTTCAATATCATTTTGCTCTATAAAGTCTAAAAGGATAATAAATTCATCTCCGCCAATGCGAGCTGCTATGTCTTCTTCACGAATTGATTTTTGAATTGCTTTTGCTATTTTACATATATAATCATCGCCAACCTTGTGTCCATATGTGTCATTAACATTTTTTAATCCACATAAGTCTATAAAGAGTACTGCGTATTTTGCATCCTCAATTGCACACATTCTCTGTAATGTGTCATAAATAAATTTCTTTGTATATAGGTTTGTTAAACTATCTTTAACTATTCTTTGTTCGAGTTTTTGTTTTTCGAAAATAATATTCAAGTGAGAATTTTTTATCTGTTCATTTTTACGCTTATAAACATACATTGTAACAAAGTTCATTGAGTAAAGGAAAAAAAAGTAAAAGATAAGATAAGAGAAAACAGTTGTTCCAATGACAATCAACTCAAGATATGGAAGGCTCGTTGGAGAAAAAATCAAAAAAGATTCTAGTGTTAATAAGGCAATTATTGAAATTGTTATGATACTTAAAATTTTTGAATACGTTTTTGCATTTGAAATTTTTTGGAGGTCTTCTGTATGTATTATTTTATCAACTAATAATAGTACTAAGCTTAAAACAAAATATGTAATACTGATTGACTGGTAGTAAAATGTTGAATTGCTAATTAACTGTAAACCATTGATATTAAGATACTGCGTAAATATGACAACTACTACAAGGTGAATTGAGCCTATGTGGAATAAAAACACAGAAGATCCAAAAAGCTTCTGTCTGAGAGAAGACTTGGACAAAATTGAATATTCCACAAAAAAGAAGAATAAACCTATAAAATAAGCAAAAAAAGCATAAAAACTGACAATAATATATGCATTTATTAGTGAAAATATGACTAGTAAAAAAATGCTTTTTGTAAATGTTTGTAAAATCTTTCCAGAAAACTGAAGCGCTAAAATGCTATAGAAAAATGTTATAACAAGAGAAATAAAAAACCATATATTATTTAATTCATTAAAATGCATAGTGTAAGTATCTCCGTTTCTTATGTTACCAATTTTTTAGATTTAATGCAATGACCACAACTTTTTTAAATATACTACACTATTATAAACACTCAAATAACAAAAAGTTACAAATTTTATAAAAAAATCTCTACATATAACGTCTGTAAAACGCTTGAAATAAATGGGAAAAATCACTATACTCATTCTATGGAAGTTAGAGTTAGATATGCACCATCCCCAACTGGGATGCAACACATTGGTGGGGTTAGAACCGCCCTTTTTAATTATTTGTTTGCGCGCTCAAAAGGCGGCAAGTTTATTTTACGCTTAGAAGATACCGACAGAACTCGTTTTGGTGAAGAATATGTTCAAAATCTTTATGATACCCTTGATTGGCTAAACATTCAGTGGGATGAAGGTGGTCCAAAGGGTGGCGAATATGGCCCCTATGTTCAATCAGAGCGATTTGACTTATATAAAAAATATGCAATGGAACTTGTTGAAAAAGGCGAAGCATATCATTGCTTTTGCGATGAAGAGCGTTTAAATCGCATTCGTGCCTTACAACAAAAAAATAAAATGCCTCCAGGATATGACAGAAACTGTCGCCATTTAAGCGAAGAAGAAGTAAAAGAAAACTTAGAGGCGGGAAAGCCCTATGTAATTCGCTTAAAGATTCCACTAGAAGCAACAACAGTATTTCACGATGCACTTCTGGGAGATATTGAATGGAAAAACGAAGACATTAGCCCAGACCCTGTTTTATTAAAAACAGATGGTTTCCCAACTTATCACTTGGCAAATGTTATTGACGATCACTATATGAAAATTACTCACGTAATGCGCGCACAAGAATGGATTCCGTCAACTCCACTACACGTGCAAATATACCGAGCATTTGGATGGCAGCACCCTGAGTTTTGCCACTTACCAATGGTAAATGGATCCGACGGTCAAAAGCTTTCAAAGAGACACGGTGCTACAAGTGTAAACGAGTTTAAAGCTCGCGGGTATATTCCTGAAGCCTTAGTAAACTATGTTGCAATGCTTGGCTGCTCTTACGAAGAGGGTAGGGATATCTTCCCTATGGCAGACCTTGAAAAGCTATTTACCATGGACCACTTAAACAAGGCAGGTGCAGTATTCGATTATAAAAAGCTTGAATGGTTTAATGGTCAATATATGCGCTTAATGAGCGATGATGAGCTTTTAGAAAGACTTCTTCCATTTATTACAAAGACAGGAGACGCTGCAGTTCCTATTCAAGCATCAGAAGAATTTCCAGCTCCAAAAGTGGGAGGTGAGTATTCTGGTATTGAGTATGATGCAAATGGTAAGCTTTGTATTGCTAAGTCTGCACTAGATGCAGGGGCTGAAAGCCTAAGCCATGATGATATTATGGCAAAGTTAAAAGACTTAATGCCACTTATTAAAGAGAGATTACACTTTTTATCAGATTCTGCTGAAATGGTTGGCTTTTTGTTTAAGAACGTGCAAGCTCCAAGTGTTGAAGTGTTAACTCCTAAAAAGCTTGACGCAGAAGGGACAAAAAAGGTATTAGAATCTTCTATTGATTTTATAAAAGAACTTAATGGTTTAGACCATGAGTCTCAAGAAGCTTTAGCTAAAGTATATGCTGAAAAACTTGGTGTAAAACTTGGCGACTTTATGATGCCACTTAGAATGGCGGTAACAGGCTCAAAGGTTTCACCTCCGCTTGTTGGCTCTATTTTAGCCCTTGGCGAAGAAAAAGCAATAGCGAGAATTGAAGCAGCTTTAGGTAATTTTTAATTAACAATTAATAATTAATATTACTGATACAAAAGTGAAAACGGTTACAGATTCCATCAAATATGATGCGTGTTTGTAACCGTTTTTGTATTTTCTTTATACTTCAAATTAGTACTTTGTGGTTGATGGGAATTTTTTAACTATGATGTAACCATTGAATTAATTATTAATTATGCATTATTAATTAACCTTGCTTGCTTTTTTGCTTAAATAATGATATATTTATACTACAGTAAGGTTTACGAAAACCAATTACAAACCTGACCCTATTATTAGGGGGTGCACAGGTTTCGACGGGTGTGTTTCGTGGCTTTAAACTGCAGGTGA
>CAYJPS010000093.1:0-8722 GCA_964372135.1 uncultured Treponemataceae bacterium
TTTTTTCTAAAAAACTTTTTTGTAAAAGTGGCAAAATATACGCAAGTGTTTTCCCTGTTCCCGTTTCCGATTCAAAAAAACAATGTTTGCCAGCTGAAATAAGTGGAATCAAAGATTTTTGCACTTTTGTAGGCTCTGTAATTGAGCGTTCTGCAAGTTTTTTTATAAAAAACTCGTGTATTGATAAGCTATTCATGTTGTCATAAGTATAGCATAGAATTTAAATCTATGCTATAATGCTAACGATGAAAATTGGTATTGATGTTTTTGGCTGTGAGCATGGAAAATCAGGCTTAGGCTCCTATGTAACTTCTCTTGTAAAAAATCTTCCCTTTGATGAAGATTGCACATATGAACTGTTTGGGCATGAAATTGACAGATACACCTTTGATTCTGGCGATGGACGTGCAACATTTGTAGGCATAGATATTCCAGATAATCCAAAGGCAGAAAAACTATGGCATACATTTAAATTAAAAGCATTTGTCATTAAGCAAAAGTATGATGCTGTTTTATTCCCTTCTGGGTCACCTCCAGGACACATAATTTCAAAAATACCGACAGTGGTTGTAGTGCATGATATTGTTTCTAATACTTTGGAAAAATCTGTAAATAAAATCTCTGTAAGATTATTTAAAAGAAATTTAAAAAGGGCTACGAAAGTAATAGCTGTGAGTCAATTTATACGAAAAGACCTTACAAAACTTTCGATTAATCCAGAAAAAATTGAAGTTATCTATGATGGAGTAGAACACAATACTGCACATACTGAAGTTACACATGATTATGAAAGTGATTCACATGATGATATAGCATATATTCAACCATTTTCAATAAAACGCCCCTACATTACCTATGCTTCAAGGCTAGCAAACAGTGATAAAAAACACATAGAACTTATTCAAGCATTTAATGATTTTAAAAAACGTACAAATCTTCCACATAGATTAGTTCTTGCAGGAAATGAAGAAGTGTACGCAAAGAATATCCATAAAGTGCTCGAAACGTGCGAATATGCATCTGACATTATGATTACTGGACACTTTCCGCGCGAAAGCTTTTATAAGCTTTATTCGCTTTCTGATGCATGTGTATTCCCATCAGTTAATGAAGGAGTGGGACTACCTGTAATTGAAGCAATGGCATGTGGTATTCCAGTAGCATGTTCTAAGAAAGGCTCACTTGGCGAAATTGCTGGCGATTTTGCACTATATTTTGACCCAGATAATGCACAAGAATTTTCTAATGCAATTGAGCTCATTGTAACAGATGAGGCATTAAGAGAAAAACTTAAAAAAGACGGACTGGAATGGACAAAGCGTTTTTCATGGGAAAAAACGGCACAAAGAACAGTTGACTTACTAAAAAGTTTAGTCAATTAATAAAGCATAATTAATAATTAATAGGGACCTCTCATGTATGAAGTATTTTTCCTCTACCATAAAAAATCTTTGTAGTACATGGCATGAGTTTTATGCATATTACCCTAGCCATTGTAAATTATTAATTATTTTTTACGTATTACGCCGTCTTTTGCTCGATTTGAAGTGTTTTACCAGAACACTGCCCAGCTTTCACCATCTCTGCAGTAATTGCTAAAGATTTTTTACCTTTTATAGACGGTATTTCAAACATTACATCTAAAAGCATTTTTTCAACTATTGCTCGCAATCCGCGTGCTCCAGTTTTTTGCTCAATAGACATTTCTGCAATTGTAGCAATTGCCTCATCAGTAAATGTAAGATCCACATCATCCATAGCAAAGGAAGCCATAAATTGCTTTGTAATAGCATTTTTTGGTTCTGTTAAAATCTTAACAAGATCATCTCTTGAAAGCTCGTTTAAGGCAACTGCAATTGGCATACGTCCGATTAATTCAGGGATTAGCCCAAATTTTACCAAATCATCTGGTATCACTTGATTAAGTAATTCTGTCTTTTCTTCATCATTCATTGTGTTAAGATGGGAGCCAAAACCGATTGAATGTTGGCTAACTCTCGAATCAATAATTTTTTCTAAGCCAACAAAGGCGCCACCACAAATAAACAATATATTAGTTGTATCAATCTCAATCAACTCTTGATTTGGATGTTTTCGCCCACCTTGAGGAGGAACATTTGCCTTTGTGCCTTCAATTATTTTTAATAAAGCCTGTTGAACGCCTTCACCAGAAACATCGCGTGTGATTGAGACGTTTTCGCTACGGCGTGAAATCTTATCAATTTCATCAATAAATACAATCCCGCGTTCTGCTTCTTTTACATTTCCATTTGCTGCATTGATAAGTTTTAAAAGTACATTTTCTACATCTTCACCAACGTAGCCAGCCTCTGTAAGTGTTGTAGCATCTGCAATCGCAAATGGTACATTGAGTTTTTTTGCCAATGTTTTTGCAAGCAATGTTTTACCACAACCAGTTGGACCCATTAAAAGTATATTTGACTTTTCAAGTTGAATATCATTATTTCCTTGAATCCCACCTTGTATAGCCATTCTTTTATAATGGTTATACACTGCAACAGCAAGCGCTTTTTTTGCATAATCTTGGCTTACTACATATTCATCAAGGTAGTCTTTAAACTCTTGTGGTGTTGGTACATTTTCAATTTCTATTGGGCTCGTTTTTGCACCATCTTCTTCCAAAATAGTTTGGCACACTGCAACACATTTTTTACAAATGCATACACCACTAGGCCCTGAAACAAGTTGTAGCGCTGATGAAGAAGGCTTTCCGCAAAAAGAACAACTTGCACCAAAAATGTTTTTGTTTTTTGACATTATTATTTCCCCCTTCCTGACATAACATGGTCTATAATGCCATAGTCAAGGGCTTCTTTTGCGCTCATAAAATAATCGCGTTCCATGTCTTGAGAAACTTGTCCTACTTTTTTGCCTGTGTGATGAGCGAAATATTCTGTCGTCAAATTTTTTAGCCTAATAATTTCTTTTGCTTGAATAGCAATGTCTGATGCTTGACCCTGCGCGCCACCCCACGGTTGGTGAATCATCACTCGTGCAGAAGGAAGCGAATAGCGTTTTCCTTTTGTACCACCAGCTAACAATATTGCACCCATGCTTGCAGCTTGCCCCATACATATAGTTTGTATGTCGCACTTTACATATTGCATTGTATCATAAATTGCAAGCCCTGCAGTCACAGACCCACCAGGTGAGTTTATGTACATGCTTATATCTTTATCAGGATTTTCTGATTCTAAAAATAGTATCTGTGCAACAATTAAATCTGCTGATACATCATGTATTTCACCATCAACAAAAATAATTCTGTCTTTTAATAAACGAGAAAAGATATCATAAGAACGTTCGCCGTTTCCAGTTTGCTCTATTACGTAAGGCACTAGACTACTTGATTTTTCACTCATATTTTGTCCTCATTTAGCTTATTAGTATAACCATAAAAAAAAGCTAAGCATTTAAATTTGCATAAGCAATGGAAAAATTCCATTGCTTAAGATTCATCGAAGAGTAAAAATCAGTTTTTACTTATTGTTTTTTGAACAAATCTGCAAAACTCGTTTTTTCACCCTTTGTGACTTTTACTTCAGAGAATAAAGCGGTATATAGTTTTTTCTCTTTAATGTCATCTATAAGATACTCTTTTCTATTGGCATCCGCATAGTGTTTTTTTACTTCTTCTGCAGAAATATTTGCTTCAACAGCAATTTTTTCGTATTCTGCGTCAATTTCAGCATCGCTTACTTCAATTTTTCGCATTTTTAATAATTCTTCAACAATTAATCGGCTTTTTAGCATTTTTTCGCAATCGCCAACCCATGTTTCAAGCATAGCATCTTTTGTTTGGCCAGAGCCTGTAAGCATGCTTTCAAGTTGTTCAGGTGACATTTGGAATTGCTGTGCCATCATTCTCCAACGAGATTCTTTTTCGGCTTCAACCATTGAAACAGGTAAATCTATTGGGTTTTTTTCAACAAGCTGATCTAAAATCTCGCTTGCTTTAATTTCTCTCAGTCTATTTTCAAGTGCAACATTAAGGTTCTTTTTAATATCGTCTTTTAAGTCTTGAAGATTTTTGTACTTTTCATTTACATCTTGAGCTAATTCATCATCAAGTTCAGGAAGATCACGAACCTTTAAGGCTTTTATGCTTACGGAGATTTTTTTTGTAGTTCCTGCAAGTTCTGTGTCTGCATCATCTTTATCGAATTTTTTAGTTATAACCTTTGTGTCACCTTTTTTCATTCCTATGATATCATTATCTAGTTTAAAAATGTTTTGTTCGGTGCCAATAGTAAACACAAAGTCTTCTCGTTTTGAACCTTCAATTTCTTTGTCATCGTCTCCAACTTCAAAATAATCGATTGTTACAACATCATCTTTAGCAGCCTTTTCGGTATCTTTTTTGTCAACAACCATGGCGTTTCGTTCTCTGATGTTTTCAAGTTCTTCTTTAAGCTCTGCATCCCCCACCGTTACTTGTGGCTCTTTAATACTTACTTTATCAAGTCCTTCAACGGTTACTTTTGGCATTACATCATATCTAATTGAAAATACTAAATCTTTATCGAGTTCCATTTGAGGAAACTCATCCATTGCAGGGCGACCATAGGGAAGAGGTCTATGTTCTGTATCATTTTTGTCAAGGTCTGTAAATACCTCTTCAACGGCTTTTTCTATAATATCTGAAGCTACATCTTGTTTTAATGCATCGCCATATTTTCTTTCAAGAGTTGCAATAGGAACTTTACCCTTGCGGAAGCCAGGCAATTGAATTGATTTTGCATATTTTGCAATAAGTTCATCATAGTTTTTTTTAACTTCCTTTTTAGGAACTGTTACGGTAAGTTTAACTGAAGATTTTTCTAGTTCTTCAAATTTTTTACTTGTTTCCATGATTTTTTCCTTTGTGAGTATAACACTCTATTTAAAAAAAGAGCGATTCAAGAATTAGTCCTGAATCGCTTCGAGCGGGAAACGGGAGTCGGACCCGCGACATCCACCTTGGCAAGGTGGCGCTCTACCACTGAGCTATTCCCGCAAATGAAACGCTAAAAGCGTATTATGCACGGCCATCAAAAATCTGACTATACGAGAGAAGGGACTTGAACCCTTACGCCTAGGGCACTAGATCCTAAGTCTAGCGTGTCTGCCAATTTCACCACTCTCGCCCGTAGCATAGTGTTCATTGCCGAACGATATTATAATATCAATTATTAAAAAAAATGTCAATGCATGAATGCGCATTTTTGTAATTTTTTTCTTGAAAAAAAGAAAACCATGTTTTTTCTTTACTTGCATACTTGCACTTGCTTTGTTATACTATTATTACTATAAAGGAGTTTACTATGCGAAGAAAAGATAGAGAAATTACCGACAACACCAAAATCGATGAGTTTATTCAAAAGTGCCATTGCATTCGACTAGGCTTTGTAGACAACAATAAAGCCTATATTGTACCTTTAAACTTTGGTTTTACACACTTAGATGGTAAGCGTGTTTTTTATTTTCATGGAGCAAAAGAAGGACGAAAGATTGACTTAATGAAATCAAACGCCAATGTCAGTTTTGAAATGGATACAGGGTATTCGTTAACAGAAGGCCCTTCCGCCTGCGATTACGCCTGCACCTTTCAAAGTGTTATGGGAGAAGGAACAGTTACCTTTATTGACGATTATGCTAAAAAAAGACTAGCCTTAAACGAAATTATGAAAAAAGAAACAGGTAAGGAAGAATGGACGTATCCTGATGCAATGCTTGCACAAACCTGTGTGTATACAGTAGAAGTAGAAAGCATCAGCTGTAAAGAACATACGTAATATTCACCCTCCATGATGAATATTACTATTGAGTTTTCTAAAGAAGTTAAGAGATTAGCTCAAAACTCACATTCTCTTTGCCTAAGCGACATCCATGTCGTGACTCATGACACTACCAAGCTTGGTCATTTTTAATCCACAGATTACGCAGATTACGCAGATTATAACTATTGCATATTTTAATACCCTTACACATACCACCAAAATAGTAAAAGTAAAAATGTTTACATTTTTGGTATGCAATTAGCTTGTTATTTAACATATTATCTCTGTAGCACCTTCCAATAGAAATCCTATAAATCCTTTAATCTGTGGATACCCACCCTTCTTCGCTCTACCCACCTCATTCCTAATTATATTATTCCTCTTGAAATACACGCTCTTTTATGATACACTCAAAACATCTTACTGGGGGTTTTATGTCTAAGTACATTTTTATTACAGGTGGTGTTGTATCAGGGCTTGGCAAGGGAATTGCTGCAGCTTCTATCGGTCTTTTACTGAAAAGTCGAGGGCTAACCGTCTTAAACCAAAAATTTGACCCTTATTTAAATATTGACCCAGGGACATTAAACCCGTATGAACATGGCGAAGTGTTTGTTACTGATGACGGTGGGGAAACTGACCTTGATCTTGGTCACTATGAACGTTTTACCGATGTAAGTCTTTCAAAAAACTCATCTACTACTGCAGGACGCGTTTACTTAGCCGTTTTAAACAAAGAACGAGAAGGCGGTTATAACGGAAAAACAGTACAAGTTATTCCGAATATTACCGATGAGCTACGGCGCCGCCTTATGCTCCCTGAAACCGAAGCAACAGAAGAAAATCCAGCCCCAGACGTAATTATTACAGAAGTTGGTGGAACTGTTGGGGATATTGAATCTCTTCCCTTTGTTGAAGCGATTAGACAAATACGCTACGAAGTTGGATTTGAAAATTGTGCTTATGTGCATTTAACACTTATTCCATATATAGAAAGTGCTCAAGAACTTAAAACAAAGCCAACACAACACAGTGTAAAAGACCTTTTAAGTTTAGGTATCCAACCTGACATTATTATGCTTAGAAGTGAAGTACCAATCGATGCGGCAACTCGTGAAAAGCTTGCCATTTTTTGCAATGTTCCCATGGAAGCAATTGTGCAAAACTTAAACGCTGAATCAATTTATGAAGTTCCACTTATGATGGAAAAAGAAGGTTTAGGTGATGCAATTTGTAAGACTCTTGATATTGAATGCAAAGAAGCAGATTTAACCGAGTGGACAAAGCTTGTTGAAAAGCTTTATAACCCTGAAAAAACCATTAACATATCTTTAGTTGGAAAATATGTAGAACTACATGATGCCTATTTATCTGTTGCAGAATCACTTATTCATGCTGGAATTTATCACAATGCTAAAGTTGACATTGACTGGGTAGATTCTGAGCTTTTAATTGACGAAGAAACGGTGAAAGAAAAGCTTAAAGGCGCTGATGGTATAATTGTGCCAGGTGGGTTTGGAACTCGAGGCGTGGAGGGTATGATATTAACTGCAAAGTATGCTAGAGAGAACAAGGTACCATACTTTGGCATTTGTTTAGGAATGCAAATTGTAGTAATTGAATATGCACGTAATGTCCTTGGTTTAACAGATGCTCATTCCACAGAAATGGATGCAGACACAGCTCACCCAGTTATTGACCTCATGCCAGACCAAAAAGGAAAGCAACTTGGTGGCACATTGCGACTTGGCAAGTATGAATGCAAACTTGAAAACGAGACCCTTGCACATAAAGCTTATGGGAAAGACATGGTATGGGAGCGACACCGCCATCGATACGAGTTTAACAATGACTATAGAGAAATGTTTGCAAAATCAACCCTTAAAGTAAGTGGTTTAAATCCTGAAAGAGACCTCGTAGAAATTGTAGAGCTTGATAAAAAAGAACATCCTTGGATGGTTGCAGGGCAATTTCATCCTGAATTTAAATCACGACCAAATAAACCACAGGCATTGTTTAGAGACTTTATTGAAGCTTCGCTTCAATGTTAATTAATAATTATTAATTAATAATTAATAAAGGAACATATGGAAAATAGAGAGAAAATTGTTGTATTAGATTTTGGAAGTCAATATGCGCACCTCATTGCAAAACGATTTCGACTTATGGGCTATTATTCAGAAATTGCCCTTCCCTCATGTGATATTGGTATTTTAGAGGATGCAAAAGGAATTGTACTTTCAGGAGGACCTTCTTCTGTATATGAAAAGAACATTCCTGAGTTTAATGACAAAATATTTGATTTACCAATTCCTATTTTAGGAACATGCTACGGACACCAACTTATGGCAAGCCATTATGGTGCAAAAGTTGAAAAAGCGGAAGTTGGAGAGTTTGGTTTTGCAAGACTTTTATCAGAAGGTTGTGCAAAAAGCCCTATTTTTGAGAACTTAGAAAAAGATGAACAAGTGTGGATGAGCCACCAAGATGCCGTCGTAAGTTTAGCAGATGGGTTTGAAAAAATTGGCTTTACAAAAGACTGCGAGTTTGCTGCCCTTCAAGATTTAAAGCGAAAACGCTTTAGCTTACAGTTTCATGCAGAAGTAAAAGATAGTCCTTGTGGTGACACCATTTTTGAGAACTTTGCCTTATTTTGTGGCATGAAGAAAAACTGGAGTCAAGATCAAGTTTTAAAAGCCATCGGTGACGACATTAAAAAAACAGCAGAAGGGAAAAAAGTCCTCCTCTTTTTATCGGGTGGCGTTGACTCAACCGTTGCCTTTGCCCTATTAAACAATACACTTGGCCAAGATAGAGTTCTCGGTCTTCATATTGATAACGGCTTTATGAGAAAAGATGAAAGTGAAATTATTGCTAAAAGGTACAAAGATTTCGGCTTTAATAATTTTATTGTCGAAGATGCAAGCGAAACATTTTTAAAC
>CAYJPS010000094.1:0-8637 GCA_964372135.1 uncultured Treponemataceae bacterium
CATCTTCAGTTCGTATCGTAATTCTCATTTTATACCAAAAATATTCATCACTTGATGCCACTACACCTGTTTCTTTTCCTGATGGAACTATTTTTTTTGAGCGATATTCATATTCTTTTTCAGTAATTCCTTCAGCGTATTCTGAAATGAGTGCAAGAGAGTTCACCTCATTCATTCTATCAGCATCATCAGGATGCGTATAAATTTGTGTTTGTAGTTTCATAAACTCTGTCAGACTCGGAAGATGATCTACTGGCATTTCTTGAGAGTCTACTATTAATCTTTCAATAGAATCATGCGTACAGTTAAGCTCTAAAATAATGTCGGTGTACTGAAAGACAGTTGCGGTAAGAGTTTTGTCTCTATCAATTATTGTTTCTAATTCCTTTGTTTTTTTCTTATATACACCCAAATTAAAAAAATTAATTAATTGAACAATCATTATATAAAAAAAAGTGAGAACAAGTAAAACTAGAACGATTTCTTGTAGTGCTAAATTTATGGAGAAATAATCAATTGTAAATGTATATGAATTGTATGCCATAAAGACTGTCAGTAAGCCTGTTAAAAGTAAGAGCTTATCATAAAACATTTTATTGCTCATAATCTCTTTCACCGTTTTTGCAGGTACCCAAAGAATAAATAGACTTAGTGTAATAATTTGACTAGCAAAACTCCAAAAATTTACCCATGGAAAATAGTCGATACCTTTCAAAATAGTGTGCATTGAAACATGGTTACCAATAGAAAAAGAAGCCATAAAAATAGCACGAAGTACAAATAAATGAAGAACTGAACCCAATACAACACCAAGCTTAGCAGAAAAATTCGCAATAAATAGCAAGTGAAACTCTAGTGCTAATACAACAATACACACTATATACGGGAGTATTTGTTCAAAGTAATCAATAGTAAAAAAATAAGGAGCAAAAATAGCATTTGCTAAACAAAGCAACCAAATTGATGCTTTATGAAATCTAGTCTTCTCAGCAAAAACGCCACAAAGGTAAAAATTAAGAAAAGAATGTATAAATAATACAATTGCAGAAAGAATATAAAAAAGAGAATTTGGAACCATTACTTCCTCGACATTTTTAAAATAGTATATCGCATATTATAAAACATTTCAAGTTGTTAAAAGTTACACTATGATGCCCTTTTTCTATTTTCAAATTATTACAACTATTTTCTCTCATCCAATATCTTGTTATTTTTGTAATACTCTTTTTTATCCTTATACATTTGCTCGTCTGCTTTGTAATAAACTTTTTCCCATGATTCAAGTGTAGTACCAGCGCATTGAGCATAACCCATTGATACTGATGCCGAAGGAATCTGGTTCTTGCAAAGATTTTTTAAATTCTCACGTACCGCATTAATATAATACTCGCCTTTGTCGTTAAAATCTGAAGGGATAATTGTTGCAAATTCATCTCCACCTATGCGATACACTAAATTGTAGTTCATATCATCAACTAATAAGGCCCTTGCACAAGAATAAATGTAAAAATCTCCCATTTTATGCCCTAGCTTATCATTTACGGGCTTTAACCCATTTAAATCTGTAATTACTAGTGTAATATTATCCAATTGTTTTGTATGTATAAAATTATGAATATCAGTATCAAATGCGTTACGATTTTTCAGCTGAGTCAAAGAATCAGTGTTGTAAATGTCTTTAAAATGAGGGTTAGAAATTCTTCTAAATAAAAAGGTTGATAAAAACCATGAAAAAGTGCACATAAGAATCATAACAGTGTTTATGAGTAATCGAATATTTCTAAATGCACTATATTGGCTTTCTGCTGGAAATTCTACACCAAGAGCCGCAACAACTTCGTCCTGTTCATTGTGAATCGGATAGTATGCAACAAAGACATTACCCCATTCTGTACTTAAAATATCTTCATGCATAACAATTTCATTGTTCAGAGCCTTTAAAAGAGGTTCTTGAAATTCACTTTCAATTAAATCACCAACATTTCTAAAATCTGCATCATCAAAAGGCAGTCCGTCTACATGATAAATTAGTTGGTTTTCTTTGTTTATTACAGCTGTGTATAAATACTTGACCTTGCTAGTATTACGAATCCTATCTAAAAAAGCTTGGGCGTCGAGATACTTTTGTGTGCCCATGTCTTCTTTTGTTTTTATTTCTGTGAAAATCGTTGAGTCAATATTTTCATCAATGTGTGCTGCTAAAGAATTAACATTTGTTTCTAGCATATCAATCATTTGTTTGTAACTCATTGAGTACACAAGATTAAAAATTAGTATTCCAGAAAGTGCCATCATTGATACGGCTAAAAGAGAAACTTGTACATCCACACGTTTAAAAAAATTTTTCTGCAAAATCATCCTCCGTCAAGCAAAGAAACTCTTTACTTGAAAATACACTGCAAAGTATTATACCATAGAATATAAAATCCTACAAGAAAAATTATTGCAAAAGAATGGGTAGTAAGTTATAATACAAAAACCTAATAAAACTAACATAGTAGTATCGGAATAGTGCCATAAAAAAGGAAGGTTCAAAATGAAAAATACGATTCATTTTGATGCAATAATACAAGAAGGAAGTGGTGGCGGCGCCTATGTTGCTTTTCCGCATGATATAAAAAAAATGTATGGGAAAGGTCGGCTAAAAGTTGTTGCAACATTTGATGGTATAGAGTACACAGGAAGCATTGTAAATATGGGCGTTAAAAACAAGGATGGCTCGATTTGCTATATTTTGGGTATGTTAAAAGATATTAGAAAAAAGCTGAATAAAAACATTGGCGATTCCGTTTCTGTTACGGTTAAAGAAAAGACAGAATAATCCTCGTAATAATTGTATGTGCAAAAATAGGAAGAATGCTTTTTTATCTTATGGTATACTTTTATTAGTTAATTGGTTTTTTTACCAGTAATGGGAGTACAAAATGAGTAAAATACATGATGATAAAAAGTGGAATGCGGTTATACATAATGATTCTCATTTTGATGGCATGTTTTTTTACGCCGTAAAATCTACGGGTATTTATTGTAAGCCATCTTGTAAATCAAAGCTTCCAAAAAGAGAAAATGTTACCTTTTATGCAACAAGCGAAGAAGCACAAAACGCAGGCTACAGGGCTTGTAAGAGATGCAGAAGCGATTTAGTATCCTATGAGCCTTTACAAGACATTGCATTAAAACTTAAAAATATGCTAGATGTAACATTTTTAGAGCGTCAAAAAGTTGAAAGCGAGCTTAGAAACATTGGCTTGTCTCAAAGGAGAGTAATTGATATATTTAAGGACACATATGGATTAACTCCAAAGGCATATATTGACAAGCTAAAAATTGAAGAAACAAAAAACCTATTATGCAATACCGATGATAGCATTATTGACATTGCCTATGCAGTAGATTTTAATAGTTTATCTGCATTTTATACATTTTTTAAAGAACGAACTGGGCTTACACCTAGTAACTATAGAAAGGAGCATAAAAAATGAGTTTTGCAATTTATGAAACAAAATTAGGAAATGTGAGAATTGACTTTGAAGGCGATGTTGTAACATTTCTAAAAAAACTCAATGAAGATGTAACAGACTTTGGAGAAAAAACATCATTTAGTGATTCAGTATATAAGGAAGTTATTGAGTACTTTGAAGGAAAGAGAAAAGATTTTACTTTTAAATATGAAATGAGAGGAACTGATTTTCAAAAAAAAGTATGGAAAGCCCTTTGCGACATTCCATATGGAGAAACCTGCACCTACAAAGACATTGCAATAGCCATTGGAAATGATAAAGCAAGTAGAGCCGTAGGATTGGCAAATAATAAAAACCCTGTTACCATTGTTGTGCCTTGCCACAGAGTTATTGGCTCTAGTGGCAAACTTGTGGGCTACGCGGGGGGGCTTGCAATGAAAGAATACTTACTTAAAATGGAGAGTGAAAACAAGTGAGCAACGTGATTGTACTATTCGAAGTAACGCCAACAAAAGAAGGTATGGAAAAATATTTAGAGCTTGCTGCAATGTTAAAACCAATGCTTTCAAATGTAGAAGGCTTTATTAGAGCAGAAAGGTTTCAAAGCTTAAATGAAGAAGGTAAGCTTCTTTCAATGAATATATGGGAAAGCGAAGAAGCTGTTACAAAATGGCGAAATACTATGGAACACCGCATGAGCCAAGCTCAAGGGAAAAACAAGCTTTTTGAAAGTTATAAAATAACAGTATGTTCTTCTATTAGAGAATACACACATTTAGATAGAGAAGAAGCACCAGAAGATTCAAATGAGTATTTTTCAAGCTAGCAATATAAGTTTAGCACTGGTCACATAATTGAAGTAATTTTTTTGCAGTGTTTGAATTACGAATAGTAAGGCTATTATACACATCCTTACTTGAAACTTTAGACCATCTCGTTTTACTAAAGGTTTCCCTCGGGGCAGACCAAAATATAACGTTTTCAAAAAAATCAACTGTTTCGTATTCCTCTTTTGCGTCACCTACAGACTTAAAAACTTCTTCTACTGTTATTGGTGGAATTAAAAAGATAGCATTATGTGATGTTTCAGTTTCTGACTCAGCATCCCACCATTCTGGGGCATTGTTTAGAGCTTCTTTTAGCTCTTTATGAGAAATAACTGTTACAATAATATTGAGCGAAAATGCGTTTTTTATAGCGGTTTCACATAAGCGGATAAGTTCAGACTTTTCAGTAATTTCGGTTGAAAAAATAACATTTCCGCTGTTTATGTACGTACTAACATTTATAAAACCACTGTCTTCAAACGCTGCTTTTAATAGAGGCATGGAAACCTTATTTTTGCCGCCAACATTTATGCCCCGCAAAAGGGCTATATATTTTTCCATACCAAAGATTATATCATATTTTTTAAGAATGGACAAAAAAAGGATAGAGACTTTGAAGTTTTATGCTATAATACAACAAAACGGATACTTTAATGATAATTAGTGCTACAAGAAGAACAGACATACCCTCTTTTTATGGTGATTGGTTTATTAATCGCTTAAAAGAAGGTTATGTGTTAATTCAAAATCCATACAACGAAAATCGCTACTCAAAGGCATATCTTAATCGAGAGGCAGTTGACATTATTTTGTTTTGGACAAAAAACCCCCTACCCTTTTTTAAGCATTTAGATACCATTGAAGATATGAACTATCCCTACTGTTTTCACTTTACTCTTACCCCATACGGAAAAGATGTAGAAAAGGGTTTACCAAACAAACAAGACTTAATTGATTCTTTTATTACGTTGAGTAAGAGTATTGGTAAAAAAAATATGATATGGCGGTATGACCCACTTTTTTTAGATGAACAGCATACTATTGAATATCATAAAAAAATGTTTTCATATATGGCAAAACAATTAGCACCATATGCAAGCCGCTGTGTTGTAAGCTTTATAGATAATTATAAAAATGTAATGAAGCGAATGGGTAAAGATCCTGCTTACAACATGACCACTGAAAATATGCACGCTTTAGCTGAAACCCTTTCTAGCATTGCAAGAGAGCATAGCTTACCACTTTTTACCTGCGCAGAAAAGATAGATGTATCAAAATTTGGAATTTTGCCAGGTGCGTGCATAGATAAAAGTTCAATAGAAGATATTTTGCAAGCACCTATTAATTGTAAAAGAGATAAAAATCAAAGGGATGAATGCCTGTGCATAGAAAGCATTGATATTGGAACCTATAATTGCTGTGCAAATGGGTGCAATTATTGTTATGCCTTACAAAGCGAAGAATCTTCTATTAATAATATGAAAAAGCATAACCCTTTATCGCCCGTTCTTATTGGAAATGTAAATCCTGATGCTATTATTACAGAGAGAGAAAGCAAAAGTATTATTGAAACTCAGCTTAGCTTGTTTTAAAACTATGTTGATGTGCACGCAGGGTTTAATAAAATAAAACGCTCATCACAGTTTTTTTCACCCCACTCGCACATAAGCTCCAGTATAGGAAATAAGCTGTTTCCTTTTTCGGTTATTGAATACTCTACCCTTGGAGGAATCTCTGGAAAGGACTTTCTTGAAATAAGGCCATCTGTTTCAAGTTCCCGCAATTGATTGGTTAGCGTTTTTTGCGATATTTGGTTAATTCTTTTTAATAGGTCTTTGTAGCGCTGTGAGCCTTCTTCAATTAGAATGTATAAAATAAGCGGCTTGCACCTACCCCCTATCATTTTTAATGTTACTTCAATTTCAGAGTCTACCGTAATTTTATCCATTTCTTACCTCAATTTCACTAAGGGAATAAAAAGTGCCGTATTGACAATATTTTTCTTTGTGATATACTTTTTCCTATTACAGTAATATATACTGTAATAGGAAAAATGTCAATTGTGGAGAAATAC
Organism: uncultured Treponemataceae bacterium; assembly: GCA_964372135.1. Classification (GTDB taxonomy): domain Bacteria; phylum Spirochaetota; class Spirochaetia; order Treponematales; family Treponemataceae; genus CAYJFX01. The sequence goes on from CAYJPS010000094.1 coordinate 6,363, forward strand.
ATGAAAAAATTAGTTGTAATTACAGGCGCAAGTTCTGGATTTGGTAAAGCATTAGCTTTAGAGTTTAGTAAGGCAGGTTATCCACTCTTACTTATTGCAAGAAGGATTGAAAGACTAGAAGAGCTTGGCCTTGAAAACACCATGTGTGCAAAGGTAGATGTTACCGATAAAGCTGCATTTGAAAAAGCAGTACGCAGTGCAGAAGAAAAATACGGAAAAACTGACCTTATTGTAAATAATGCTGGAATTATGCTCTTAGGAAACATTGAAACACAAGATGCAAACGAATGGCAAAACATGCTAAACGTGAATGTTATGGGTGTTATGAACGGTATGCAAATTGTTATGAATGACATGAAAGAAAGACAATGCGGAACTATTATAAATATTTCTTCAATTGCAGGTGTAAAACCATTTGGAAATCACGGTGCATATTGCGCAAGTAAGTATGGTGTTGTTGGTCTTTCAGAAGTTGCTCGTGGAGAAATGTCAAGCCATAATGTACGAGTTATGAGAATATGCCCAGGGGCTGTAGACACAGAACTTGTTGGACACACCACAAGCGATGAAATTAAAAAAGGCTATTATAGCTGGAAAGAATCATTGGGTGTTGGAAGCATTACTGCAGAAGATGTTGCAAAAACTATTAAGTTTGCATACGAACTTCCACAGGGTGTAAACTTAAGGGAAATTCAAATAGCAGACACAAAACAAGACGCATAAATCTTAAAAAAGCTCCATAACCTACAGTTTAGGAAGTGGAGCTTTTTTGTTAAAACAAACTTAGCTGTTCTTTATCTTCAAAAGTCCATACATAATTAAACACTTCTTTTTCCCCATACAAGATATTGTTTTCAGCACAAAATGTTTTTATCATTTTACTGAGCTTCGCACTTTTGGGGCTTCGTATTCCATAGCTTTTTCCGTATTTTTTTATATATTCTTTTCTTTCTTCAGGGAAGTGTTCTTCTAATTTTCTATAATAATATTCACGGTTGCCATATCGTAAAGTCATGCCAATTCCAAAGGTTACAATTCCTTTTACACCGGCTTCCTTACAATAATTAAGAAGCCCCGCAATATTTTCTTCAGTATCATTAATTAATGGCAAAATGGGAGTGAGCCAAACTATAGTTGGAATCCCCACTTTTTGCATCTCTTTTAGAACTTCAAAACGTCTTTTTGTTGTTGCAACATTGGGTTCCAATATTTTACACAAATCTTCATCGAAAGTTGTAAGTGTCATTTGAACAACACATTTTGCTTTTTTGTTAATCCTAACAAGTAGGTCAATATCACGTAAAATAAGATCGGACTTTGTTAAGAGCGCAACACCAAAGCCTTGTTTTTCAATTATTTCTAAACACTTTTTTGTTTGCTCTAATTCTTTTTCTAGCTGAATGTAGGGATCTGTCATTGAGCCTGTTACAATCATACAGTGCTTTGGCTTTTTTGATAGCTCTTTTTCTAATAGTTCAACAGCATTTGTCTTTACTTCAATATCTTCGAACGTGTAGGTTTTGCCATAGACTTCGCTCCTAGAATCGCAATAAATGCATCCATGAGTACAACCTCTATAAATGTTCATATTATTTTTAGCCGATACTAGGCTTTTTGCAACAATTTCTTTAATTACAAGGCTCCTACTTTTTTATGTTTTTTTCAAAGTAAACCATATCAACCAATTGCTTGCCTTCTTCAATTATAGGATGGTCATAGTTATCTGTAAAAAAATTTTCTATTCGATGCGTTTGTAAAAATCCACATTTTTCATAAAACGGAATGGTTAACGGACTATCCCCTGTTCCCACAATAATTTTTGAGTGTGTATTCAAATAACGATCTTCTAAAAATGTAATGAGTTTTTTTCCATACCCTTGTTTTTGGCTACTGGGAACAGTTGCAATATTTTTAATTTCTATTACACCCCTTCCTTGGTCAACAACAACGCAGGTAGCACGTATAGCTTCTTCTTCATAAAGTGCAAACATTTCACCTTTTTCTAAATAGGTGTCAATCATGCTTTCTTGCTCGTCAGCTAATAAGAGTAAATCTAAAAATTGTTTTTTGTTTTCTAGTATTTGTTTTATCATATCTAATACTTACAGTCTATCATAGCTTTTTATTATTGTCGAGTTTTATACGCACTTATTGTGTAGGCAAAGAATAAATAAATTTCCCTTACGCTTTGAAATTAAATATTGGAATAAGTCTTTCAACAATATCTACAGTTGGCTCTACTGCACTCATAATTTCTTTATATTTTTTATATGCT
>CAYJPS010000095.1:0-8276 GCA_964372135.1 uncultured Treponemataceae bacterium
AAATTATATTACAGCTTCTAAATCTCTTTTTCCCTTTTCTAAGCCAGTCCATAAAAAGGCATTAATCCCAAGTGCAAGAGCCCCATTAATATTTTCTTGAACGTCATCAAAAAAAACTGCTTCATCAGCCTTTACCCCTAGCCCATTAAGAGTATATTCGTAAATTTCTCTCTCTGGCTTAATTAATTTTACCCTGCAAGAAAAGCACGCAAAGTCGGCTTGAACAAAAGGAGGAATTTCTTTTTCATATAAATCTAAAAATTCGTAGGGCATATTTGAAAGTATTCCTATTTTGTATGTTTTTTGAAGCCCTGTTATCCAATCGCATACATCTTGCCGTATCGGCCTCCAAGACTCTAAATCACAGCGAGCAATTTTTTCCAACAGTTCGGTGTTGCTAGCTTGATCATTATATCCATGAGCATTAAGGAGCTGCCTATACATTTCAGCACCACTTATAATACCTCTATCAAAATCAAAACGATGAGTATCATATACAGAATGAAAAACTTCTGCAGGGACACCCGACATTTTTTTTAGATCTTCACTTGCGTCCCCTGTTGCTGCCTGTGATATTACATTCCCATAATCAAAAATTATTGCTTTTATCATGATACCAGCGCCTCCAATTTTTCTTTTATAAAATCACTTTTATGTTCTAAATCAACTTTTCCTGTTTCCAAGACTAACACATTAGGACTTCGAGGGTCAAGTGTTACTTTTCCGTTTCCATGTTTTATTAATTCAAGTATTTTTTCTACAGAGACATTTGAAACCCTAGAGAACTCTACCCTTACCTTTCCCATTCTTTCTTTCAGTGTCGCAATAAAAAGTTTTTTACAGATTATTCGTATTTTTGACAATGCTAGTAAACTTTCTACTTCATTAGGAATTGGACCAAATCTATCTTCAAGTTCAGAAAGAACAAGTCGGAATTCTTCATCGTTTCCAATTGAAGCAATTTTTTTATAGATCTCCATTTTTGTTTGCGGCACCGATACATAGGTTTCAGGAATAAAACCTGAATATTCAAGTTCAAGAAGTACTTCATGTTGCTCTTCATATGTTTCATCAGATAATCGTGAAACAGCTTCTTCGAGTAAGCGTAGATACAAATCAAATCCCACTGAGTATATATCCCCAGATTGGTCCTTACCTAGCAAGTTGCCTGCTCCACGAATTTCCATGTCTTTCATTGCAATTTTAAAACCACTACCAAGCTCAGTAAAATCACTAATTACTTGCAAACGTTTCATTGCAACTTCGCTTAAACTTTTGTTTTCTGGGTATAGTAAGTATGCATATGCTTTTCTATCACTCCTACCTACTCGACCTCGTAGTTGATATAATTGGGATACACCATACATGTCAGCTCTATCAATAATAATGGTATTTACGTTAGGAATATCTATTCCATTTTCGATTATTGTTGTAGCAAGGAGCACGTGAAATCCGCCCGATTTAAAACGTCGGAAAATATCATCAAGCTCGTGTGCGGCCATTTGCCCATGGGCAACATCAATGCTCATTTCGGGCAAAAGATTTCGAAGCTTAGATTGTATGTCATATAAACTTTCAACCCTATTGTGAAGAAAAAATACTTGCCCACCTCTTTCTGCTTCCCTTCTAATTGCAGCACAAACTCTATCTTCATTGTATGCATCTATTACCGTTTCAATTTCTTGACGATTTTGAGGTGGCGTAGTTAATAAGCTCATGTCTCTAATTTTTAATAAGCTCATGTGAAGGGTTCTTGGAATTGGTGTTGCACTCATTGCAAGAGAGTCGATGTTTGTGCGAAGAGACTTTAGCCTCTCTTTGTCCTTAACGCCAAAGCGCTGCTCTTCATCAATTATCATTAATCCAAGATCTTTAAATACTATATCTTTTTGAATTATTCTATGTGTTCCAATTAATATATCGACATTTCCCGCTTTTAACTTTTCCAGCACCTTCTTTTGCTCTGCCTTGGAAACAAAGCGTGACATATGCGCTATTGAAATAGGAAAATTTTGAAATCTCTCTAAACATGATTCATAATGTTGTTCAGCTAGAATAGTAGTAGGTGCAAGAAAAGCAACCTGTTTACCGCCCATAACAGCTTTAAATGCTGCCCTCATTGCCATCTCTGTTTTTCCATACCCCACATCGCCGCAAATAAGCCTATCCATTGGAAGTGGTTTTTCCATATCACGTTTTATCTCTTCAGATACCGTAATTTGATCTTCCGTTTCAGCGTATGGAAAATTAGCCTCAAAAGCTGTCATAAACTCACCATCAGAGGGGAACGCAAATCCAACAGCAGCCTTCCGCTTTGCATACAGTTCAATAAGCCTTTCAGCAATGTCTTCAACCGATTTTCTTACCTTATTTTTTCGATTCTCCCAACTTTTTGAACCAAGCCTGTCAAGTTTAGGATTCTCGCCTTCATTTCCAATATAACGTTGAACTAAGTTAACTTGTTCAATTGGGATAAAGACAGTTTCATCATCATAGTATTCGAGCTTTATATAGTCTCTTTCATTTCCTGCAACTTTTACTCGTTCTATTCCCTTAAACAAGCCAATACCATAGTTTACATGAACAACAAAGTCACCAGGATTTAATTCTACAAAGGTATCGATTACTGCACTTTTTACCGTTTTTATTGATTTTGGAGTGTGCTTCCTTCTTCCAAAAATTTCATTTTCTTGTATTACAAGCACTTTTAACTCAGGTATTCCAAAACCTTCTGATATTTGTAATGGAATTACGGCAACGGGGTAAACGCCAGTGTCTACTTGTACATAGTCTTTTAATAATTCACCAATCCGCAGAGCTTGGTTTGTGCTGTCGGCGTAAATAAATACTTGCCAGCCATCTGCCTGCAATGTACTAAGATTTTCTTTTAAAAAATTAATATTTCCAAAAAAACTTTTTGGCGGTTCTGTATCTATAACAATGCGTTCTGTAGGGGTTATACTTGGTGCTTTGATGCTTCTCAATAAAATTCGTTTAGTATGAACATCTTCTATTTCATAAAAATTAAAAATTTGTGTTTCAGGTGGCGGTACAAATGTATCCTCAAGTGCCCTTTTATAGAGCGCTACATACTCTTTTTCAAAGTTATCTTGCATATTTGCTTGGCGGTCATAGTCAACAAACATGACCGTTGCAACATTCGAAAGATAATCAAAAATAGTAGCATTATGAATTAAAGGATAAAAAAGTTCTTCTCCTTCTGTTTCTTTATGGATATATAGTTCGGTCAAAATTCTATCTATATGCTGTGTATAAAAATCTTTTTTTTCCTTTGGAACACTTTCAATATACGGCTGAAGACTTGATTCAAGGTTTTGCACAAGCTCATCAGTCCATACCGTTTCTTTCATTGGGTATATGAGTAGCTTATCGAGTTTTTCAATTGATGCTTGATTTTCAGTATCAAATGATTTTATACTTTCAACCTCATCAAAATTGAATACAATTCGGTGAGCATACTGTTCTCCAGGCATAAATACATCAAGCACTTCACCGCGAACAGTAAACTCTCCACGGACCGTAACTCTTGGCACCCGAATATATCCTTGCTGTGCTAATTGCTCGCCAAGTGCTACAGGATCAAAAGTTTCCCCAACATTCAAATGGAATAACAATGACTCAATATATTCTTTTCTTGGCACGGGAGTTATTGCAGCTCTTTGCGTGAGAATAAAAATATTTGGTTTCTGTAGTTCATTTGTACTCTTAGATGCTTGAACAAGTTTAGAAAGAACCCCTGAACGTTCACCAAAAACTCTTGCTCCCTTAGCACATGAGCGGTAGGGAACAATTCCCCACCAAGGTAGCTGATACAGGTTTGCTGTACAGCCATTTTTCCCATCATCAAAAACACTTTGCAAGTCCATCATAATGTTCTTAGCATCTTTTTCATCAGGTACTACAACAATGATGCTATTATTTACAAGCTGTATGTATTCGCGAATAAAAAAAGCCGACATAGCACCTTGCAAACCTTCAATTTCCCGGGGGAATATGGTCTGAGGTGAGCAAAGAGTTTTCATAGATTCATCTATCTTTTTCCATGAATGTATGATATAATCTAAGGAATTCATGTAAATCTTCCGATAAAGTAGTAATATATAATGAAAACTGATGTCTACATCAATTTCATTTGCAATTGTACACAACTGCTACATGAGCCACACAGGGCTCGACGCAAAAGTTATTTGCCTCCGGCAAAACATTAGGTTTATAGGAGAGAACACGGTTTTGAAACGCATTCTAATTAGTATTATATCAGTTTTAATTATTTTTGCACAGGCCTTATATGCACAAAGTATTGAAAATATATCCTCTGCAAGTACATCTACGGACGTTGATGGTTTAGAAGTTTCTATCTCTTTTCACAACAAGTCAATATACTATCCATCAGAAACTCCAAACAACCCTATTAATGTCAATGTCAGCATTACAAACAAAGGGTCAGAAACGCTTCGCTTTAAAATAGCTGATGACAGAGCTTTTAGTCTAGACGTTGATGCATTTAGTATAAGAAATGAAAACCTATCGTATGCAGACACACTTGTTCGAAAACGTACTACCAGTTCTACAGTATATTTTAGAGAGCTTGCATTAGAATCTGAAGAATCATACGGCTTTACCATAGATTTAAAAGACTATATTCAAATAAATGACCCATCGGTTTATTACATTGAAGTAAACCTGTACCCAGAGCTATATAAATCAAAGCTAAACACGGTAACATCTAATAGACTAGCATTGGAAATAAGTCCAAATCCAATTATTGGTGCTAGCACCTTGGTTCCTGTTAACTTTGATTCAGGCGCAATTTTACGACCAGAATTCTTACCCCCTGACCAAGTAATTGAACACACCATTATTGCTCGCCAAAGAAGTTTATGGGACCAGTTTTTCCTATACATGGACTTGGAATCTATTTACTTTAAGAATCCGCAAAATAAAACACGTTATAACAACTCCTCAGAAAATGAAAGGCAAAAAATATTGCAAAATTATAAACTTTCTTTAATGAGCGATAGAGTTGATTCAGACATTGTTGCTGTTCCAGAACAATTTGAAATTGAAAGAACAACATATACTCAAAATGAAGGTGTTGTAACTGTTATTGAATGGTTTAAATATCCAAACTACAGAGAACGCAAACGTTATACCTACTATTTAAGGTTACGAAATAATATTTGGCAAATATATGATTACACTGTGGATAATCTTGGGACGGAAGAATGAAAATATTAGTAATATCTGAATCAAGTTCGGTTTTACATACATATAGCAATTTTTTCACAAAAAGTGGTTACGACACAATTTGTTATTCGTGGCTTTTAAAGGCATTAGACAATGTTGATGAAATAAAGCCACATGCTGTATTGGTTAATGCTATTGACTATCCTCGACATTGGAAAACGCTAGTTCAGTATATTCGTTCAATACCTAATGAGATACAGACAATTATTGTTGTTGTACCAACAACAATTGAACAAGAAGAACAAAAAAAAATTGATGCGCTTAATGTTTGTTGCGTAGAAGAAAACTTTATTGATACAGACCAAGGAAGAAAAGTTTTAGATGCCCTTGCAGGAGGAATGCAAGACACATTTGGGCAAAAAATTACAGAAGGGAATGAGCTACATTACGATTTAACCGTAGAGCATGATGAAATGATTGATGATGAAATGGTTATAGGCGAAGACTTTGATAACAATACAATAATCGAAATATCAGAAGAACTTACACCATCTGACCTTGGAGAAGAACTTATTGTATACACTGACTCAGATGATATTGAAGAAGAATTTGAAAGTGAAATCATTGAAAATAGTAATGAAGATGACGTTACTTCTGGCGAAAACGAAGACTTATATTTTGATGATATTATAGATGAAGATAACATATTTGAAGATGATGAAGTGGCTGAAGAATATACAGGTACCTGGCTACTATGTCCAATAAAAGATTCAAATGAAATCATTGGTGGAGGAGTAACAAATTTTGAACACCCTGTGCTCCACTTTTCTCCTGAAGATAAAGGGGCAATGAAGTTTTTTACATTTGGAAAGAAGTTTGAATCTTGCACACTCTGGGATGATGGATATAAGACAATTGTAAGTGTTCAAGTGCAAGGTCTAGAAAAGGATTATGTAGAGCTTTGTATTGTAAAATAATGCATTTATAGCACTATATTTTGTATTGATTTTATTATAAACCTAAAGTATACTACTATTATGGGAAACATATCAGACTATATAGCATGGCGCGGTGATATTTCATTTAAGACTAAAGCATTTAACCACATCGATAGCTTAGTACTATGTCAGATTTTATATGCCGAGCTTGATACACTGATTTCAAAAAAACCAAAAGTCACGACAAAAATCTCAGTTGTTTCAAAAAAGTATTTTGAAAAAAAGTTACATAAAAAAAACTTAGGGGTTCTCATTAACCCACAAACAGCAGATTTTTTAGCAGATGTTGGTAAATCAACTCGATTTTCAAATGTTTTACTATGTGGATTTGAAAACATCATAGACATAGAACAAGAAGTTCAATTTGCTGCAATGTCTGCCCTACTCCCAACGGGAGAACTATGCGTTGTTTTTCGAGGCACCGATGATACACTCGTTGGATGGAAAGAAGATTTTAGCATGTCGTATACATCTCACATACCTAGTCAGAAATATGCTCTTGCTTACCTTGAAAAAATAGCAAAAATGTATAGAAAGAAAATATATGTTATGGGTCACTCAAAAGGTGGTAACTTAGCAGTGTATGCATCATCATTTTGTGAAGCAAAAACATCGAAACGCATTATGTCTGTTTTTGATAATGATGGTCCAGGTTTTTTAATGGATGTCTGCAATGAAAACTGTGTAATAGAGAATTCAAAAAGAGTGCATGCAATCATACCCGAGTCATCTATAGTAGGGACTTTGTTATGGAGACCGCAAGAGCCAACGTATATCGAAAGCTCAGAAAAGCTAGGAATATCTCAGCACGATATTTTTTCTTGGCAGGTAGTTGGAACAAAGTTCGTTATAGCTGAAAAGCAAAATCCAGCTGGAGTACTTACAGAAAAAACAGTAGACACCTGGCTTGAAGAAGTTGAACCGTGCAATAGACAAGTGTTTATAAATGAATTTTTTGAAGTTCTATATGCTACAAAAGCTAAAACATTATTAGAACTTGATTCAAATTGGATACATAGCTCAGTTGCAATTATAAGAAAATTAAATACAATGGACAAAGAAACAAAGGATAATATCTACAAAATCATTAAGATATTTTTCCATGCCTTACATATTAATCTACCTCCATTAAAGGACTTTCTTTTACATGGAAAGTAAAAAATCAACAAGAAACAAAACTATCGATTTTGACCTATCACAAGGTGAACAATATCTCAAACGCTGCCTAAGTTTTAACAATACAAGTATTGATGTACATACATTACTCAATACTTCCATTATTGGAGACAGCTTTAGCGTTCTACAAAATATGCCCAAGGAGTTTATTGACCTAGCTATTGTCGATCCTCCATATAATCTCGCAAAAAATTACCACGGAAATATCTTCAAGAGTACAGGAAATGAGGAATATGCTTCCTATACACTTAAATGGATAGATGCAATTCTACCACTTTTAAAGAAAACTGCAAGTATTTATGTATGTTGTGATTGGAAAAGCAGCCTAGTTATAGGTCCTGTACTGTGTGAAAAGCTCATTGTTAGAAATCGGATTACATGGCAACGTGAAAAAGGTAGAGGCGCAAAGGCCAATTGGAAAAATGGCATGGAAGATATTTGGTTTGCAACTGTTTCAAATGATTATACCTTTAATGTTGATGCCGTAAAGGTGCGAAAAAAAGTTATTGCGCCGTATACAGTAGATGGTAAACCAAAAGACTGGGAACACACTAAGGAAGGAAAAGTCAGAAATACGCATCCATCAAATTTCTGGGATGATATTTCTATACCCTATTGGTCTATGGCAGAAAATACTGCTCACCCAACTCAAAAAAGCGAAAAATTACTCGCAAAACTTATTCTTGCAAGTTCAAAGAAAGGCGATATTATTTTAGATCCATTTTCAGGTTCTGGTAGTACATTAGTAACAGCAAAAAAGCTAGAGCGAAACTATGTTGGTATTGAACAAAATGAACTGTACTGCGCTTGGGGTGAGTATCGATTGGAAAAAGCAAACATTGATAAAAGAATACAGGGTTTTGAAAATGGTATTTTTTATGAGCGCAATGAAAA
>CAYJPS010000096.1:0-8217 GCA_964372135.1 uncultured Treponemataceae bacterium
AATAAGGAGGCGATGCTTGTGGTGCTGCTACCGTCTCCCGACAACTACCTCGCACTAATAAACCTGTAGACGTTTTTGGTCCGCTCATTCGGACGGGGGTTCGATTCCCCCCACCTCCAAAAAACAACAAGCCGCGAAAGCGGCTTTTTGTTTTTTAGGGGGAATCGAACCGAGAGGGCGTAAGATGCCAGGACGGCAGATTAGCCCTCGGAGGCGGGTTTTTGTGAAAAAACAGGACGTTTTGAGCAAAAACCGATTCCCCCCACCTCCAAAAAACAACAAACCGCGAAAGCGGCTTTTTGTTTTTTAGGGGGAATCGAAACAAAGGTGCGTAAGATGCCAGGACGGCAGATTAGCACCTGACGGCGGGTTTTTGTGAAAAAACAGGACGTTTTGAGCAAAAACCGATTCCCCCCCACCTCCAACGTTTGAACAGCATCCTTGCTGTTCAAACTAGTCGACTTTTCTGAAGTAGCTAAGTGATTAGTTCAAAAGTCGCTCAATTTAGTTCGCCCTCCTTGGCGAACTATTTTTTTGTTCCACTGGATTAATAAGTTTAGGGCTTTTTGTTTTTTAGGGGAACTCGAGCCCTTAAAATTACAAATTGACTAAAATGCGCTGTAGGTGTATACAAGGCAATTGATATTGACCCATTTAGCGTGTTCGAAACAGAGCGAGTCGCTTGCCCACTTTCATAAAATCCACTATACTTCCTTCATGATAAAAGTTTTATTTGTGTGTCTTGGAAACATTTGCCGCTCCACTATGGCAGAGTTTGTGTTTAAAAAAATGATTGAAGATAAAGGCCTTACAGGGCAATTTATTATAGAGTCCAGAGGAACGTCTGCAATGACCGGGAGTAGGGTGCACCATGGTACAGCTGCAGTTCTCGACAGGCTGTATATAGATTATTCAAAAAAAAGATCCATGCAATTGACAAAAAATGATGGTGATGATTATGACTATTTAATTGGGATGGATAAACGAAATATTCAAGACATGAAACGAATTGTAGGAAACGACAACGCACATAAAGTACACCTTCTTTTAGGTTATACCGGTTTAAAGCGAGACATTGCAGACCCGTATTACACAGGTAAATTCAATGCAACATATAATGATGTAAAAGAAGGCTTAGAGGCATTTTTAGATACTGTTATATCATAAAACTATTGATTTTTTATGTATTTTGGAATACACTGTGTGTATCTATTGAGGGGATTTAATGAAGATACACACAATATTAATTGCATTTTTTGCAATTCTTTTTTCAACACTTTTTATGGCTTGCGATTCACTATGGCAAATAGCAGATAGCAATAGTATTGCAATACAATTTAATTTAGAAGATATTTTTTCTCGGAGTTCATCTAGAGATGCAGATGATGAGCACGTTACTTCAGGAGCATCGCTAGCAAATGTTGCAATATACAATGCTTCTACTGATAAGCTTTTACAATCTAAAACAATAGAACCTACCAATTTAGAATCTATTTCAGTTACATTTGGAAACCTTAGAAAGGGACAGTCTATTTATGCAACAATAGACATATTTGGAAACAATACATTTTCACTAGGCGAAGATGACCAAGTTGTAATCGATTCAACTTTGTTTCAAGCAAGAACCGATACTCACATTATAGAAAAAGGTATAAATGAAATTTCTGCCTATGTTAATGCGGTATTTTTAAATCCTGCTACGGCATCTTCTTTTCCGATAGGAGATGATACAAACTCAGGCCTTACACCAAGTACACCTGTCTACACCTTTTCTAAAGCAATGGAAATATTAACACATGATGGAAAAATTCTACCTGATGCAACTATTTATGCCATGGACACCATATCATATTCTGACTCCTTGCTCGACGGAAAAGGAGTTACAATAAAAAAATATTCAGAACAAGCATATAATGTACTTAGCTTTTCGAGTGGTTGTGAATTAAAAAATATTACCGTTAATGGCAATAGAAGCCATTTTATGACTGTTAATTCTTCTTATGACTATGACCACTCACTTCTAAATTTTACTATTTATGAAACATTAAAGCTCTCACATAATACAATAATTACAAATAGTGCAGGTGGAGGGCTTTATTTTTCAGGTGAGGAACTTTCATTAGAAGGAAATCCTGTAGTGATGGGTAATTACGATGAAAACGGGATAAATAACATAGATGTCAATAATGAAAATCTTAGTTTAGAAGCAATTAACCTCAGTGGTGCAAATATTGGTCTTGCAACAACAATGAGTGATGTAGGTAGCCAGGTGGTAAGTGCAGCTCGTAATGGCAGCTTTCAAGAAAATATTTTAGATTTTATTCATCCTGATGGTAACTATGACTTTGCCTTCGATGGGCATGACACCATAACCATTTCACCTACAAAAACAAATAATGGTTCATATAAGCTTTCTACAAAAGAAGATTTAGAATGGTTTAGAGACTTTGTAAATGCAGGTAACGCTACTATAGATGCAGTTCTTACACAAGATATTGATGTTGGATTAGCACGCTATGGTCATTGGGTAGCTATAGGCAATGATACGGGAGGTTTTTCTACCATGTACTCTGGTACCTTTGACGGGCAGGGTCATAGTATAACTAATATTGCTTTTGATTATGAAAAAAATACTGAACTTGATGGATACTATAACGGACTTTTTGGTACCGTTTCTGATGGAACAATAAAAAATGTAATGGTGTCAGCAATTGTTGATTCCGCAAAAACGTACTCAGGTGTCGTTGTTGGTTTTGCAACGAACGGTACAAAAATTATTAACGTAAGCGGTCATGGAGAGTATTATCATAATGATCGAAATAATTTTGGTGGTGTAGTAGGAGAAGTTGGAGATTCTGAAGTTGTTTCTTCATTTAGCACTATCGGAGATTCTGTTGACACTATAGGTGTTGTTGCTGGTTTTCGTAATAGTAATGTTGTATTAACAAATACTTACTATGTGAGCTATGTAGCTAGTCCTGATGTGGTTATGCGGAAAGAGATTGACGAAAATGGCGATATGATGAATAGTGTGCTAGGTAAAATTGGTTCAGAAGGCAATGCATTCAATACTATGGCTCAAAACATGAATACAACAAACACCAAGGAGCGCTACCGATGGCAACATGGGGACGATCTTAACGCGCCACCTGTATTGATAGAGAGAAATTAGCCAAGTAAAATTAATATACTGCTGCAAGCAATACTTATTGGAATAGCTATTGTTTGCACAGAACTTATAATACTCGTATCACAATTGAGCTTTTGGGCAAAAATAATGGCATTCGTTGCAGGTGGCGAAAGAATGCAAAATAACAAGGGTAGCTTTAATTCATTAGAAATAGGAATGACAAAGGCAACAATACATGCCATAAGAGCAAGGGTAACATAACGTATTCCAAGAAGTTTTGCTATTTCAAGAAATCTGTTTTTTGGAATATTTAAATCGAGCATAATACCAATTGAAATCATAATAAGAAACATAGTAGCAGAACCGGCAAAATCGGTAATAACATAAATAGAAGGTGGAATTGGAATCCCAATCACACTAATAGTAAACATGGTCAAATACGTTATAAATGGAACCGAAGTAAAAAGACGCTTAAAAAAATCCTTAAGCATGCCCCTTTGAGAAGATCCCGTAAGGCCTGAAACAATAGCATAGGTTCCGCCTAAACCCATAACAGCATTTCCAATATCAAACATAGCAATAACAATTAAACTTTCAGGACCTAAAAACGTGGCAGCAAAGGGAATAGTAAAGGTGCCAATACTAAAACCAGCAGGAACCATCATACATGTTTTACGAAATGCGTTTGGCGACTTTAGACTGCACAAATAAGCCACAAAAAGTACAAAGGCATTGCCAATAATGCCAAAGAAAATAACAACAATTAAAGATGGCGAAAATACAAATGTCTTAAAACTTGAAATGAGTAAACACGGAATGGCAATATAAAACACCAAATTTAGAATAGGAGCCCTATCTTCTAATTTTAAAATATGAAGCTTTTTTAATACAAAACCCAAAATAATTATAAAGATAAAGGAAAAAGCTTTTAAGAGTACATCTGACATAGAGAAGATAGTACCATGTATTGACCTTTTTTACAAGTAGTTGGGCGTTCCCCGCCTTTGGCGGGTCGGTCTACGACTCCAATTCCTCGAAAGTGTGCCAATGCACACTTTCTGTGGTATTTCCGTCTTCGCCCTAACGCGTTTACGAAGATAAAAACCTATTGAACAACAATTTCTATGCTTCCAAGATCGCAGCTAAGATCAAAGTGATTGTTTTTGTTTGAAAAAGATGATTGCTCGGCAAGTCCTGCCATCTTGTTGTCATTTATTTTTATAGATCCAAGAGCTGCTTCTGCTTCATAAGACCAATCGTTTATGTCACCCGTTGAAGTCAGTTTTATTGATCCTACAGCGCACGTAAGCTCTGTGTTACCTGTAAAAGTTCCATATAAAACAATTGAGCCTACAGCTACATCTGCTTCTGTTTCTGCGCTTGTAATACCATTAATGTCTATAGATCCTACATCAGTTGAAATATCAAGTTTTTTTGTAACGATGTTTAAAGTTTCCCCTTTTACCATTCCAACATCAGTTTCGATATCAACAGAATTAAAACGTAGTCCTTCAGGAATAGTGATATACACTTTTGGATGATTAATAGGGTTTCTCTCAAACCATTCTTTGTACCTTTCATCTTTAATTTCAAGCGTACCGTCTTTTTCTAGCACACTTTTTATGTACATCTCTTCAGTGTTTTCTGCGCGTACGGTAAAGTCTTCACCAGCTTCTATAAACACTTGCGCAACATCAATGTCTATGCTAAGATCCTTTACCTCTTTTGCAGGGTAGGTAATGTATTCTTCAGAGACAATTGATTCTTCACCATAAGGAAAATCATTTTGTGCACTTGCAAATAGGTGTCGTACCGTGTGGGGTCGAACTCCTGCCATAATGGTTGTCACCACCAAGGTAATTCCCGCTACAAAAAACACTGTTGCTACAATACATGCAATCTTTGTTGATTTTTTCATTTTCTTTCTCCTAAAAAAAGTTACGTAAAAAACTTCAGTTTTTGAACGTAAGCTTTTTTAAGCCGTTGTTATAGTAAAAAAACGGCAATAAATATATAGTTTGCTACGCAAACTGTCCAATGAATAGAGTAGCGATAATGCAGACACTCTATTCATTAATCTCCTATAATCTTGTTTTAATTTTATTTCTTGTTTTGTTAAATATGTCCTTTGCGCCGTTCCATACCCAAGGAACAAATTTCGAAAAAAACCATATTCCAATAATCCAAGCAAATATGCCAAATGCAATTAATATAAGGCATGCCCCTAATACAAACAAAGCAACAAGCGGGTTGGTTACAAATGCCCATGATGCAACTCCAATGCCTGCAATAGCTGCTACAAATATTGCAATAGCAGCAATGATACCAGAAAATCCAATGGCTAATAGACTTACTATTATTCCAAAAAGAGCCGCAACTATATTAATCCAAATAGGAACTGTCAGTATCACGATAATTGCTATGACCCATTTGTTTGCTGAGCTTAGTTTTTTGGTTTTTGATGATTCTGCTTTTTTTGCTGCTTGCGGTACACAGGCAAAATTAGAAAGAATCTCTTTTGCAAGTGATTTCACATCACCTAATTCTTTTATAACATTTTGCTCGTTTTCTGCTCCGGCATCTAAAAAATAATTTTCATAATATTCAAGAGCCTCTTTTTGCTCGTTATGGGGGAGGGCTTGTATTTCATTTTTTAGTGCCCTCAAATAATCTTTTTTTGTCATAGAATGTCCTTACCTACTTGTTTCTCCAAAAAGGATTTCTTCAATTTTTTTTCGATACGCAGACCACTCACGTCTGTAATTATCAAGTTGAATCATACCGTTAGAAGTAATTTTATAGTACTTTCGCATACGACCAGAAAACTCTTGATTGTATGTTTCTAAAAAGCTGTCTTTTTCTAACCTACGTAATACAGGGTAGAGTGTGCTTTCAGAAACTTCCATAACAGAGCGAACGTCTTGCGTAATCTTATACCCATACGTTCCTTCTGCTGCTACAAGCGAAAGAACGACCATATCGAGCATAGTTGCTCCTGCGGTAAAAGTCACATAAACCTCCGATATTATTTTATTAATAATATTATTTTGTTAATAATATTATATTATGTATAATATTATTAGTCAAGTAGTATGTTTAAAAAGACATAAAAAAACACCGATTAAAACTAATCGGTGCTTCTAGATAACAAAAGAGTTTTAGAGGCTTGCTAGTGCAAGGTCAATTTCTTCTTCCATTTCTTCTTGTGCTGTGACAGATAGCGTTTTAATAACATCACCACTTATCTCTAATGTAGCTGGCGCATAAATTGTTCCAGTTATCCAGTTTAAGAATAAGTCTAGAAAACTTGCTGAATATTTAATCGAAATATTTCGAGCACCATTTCCACCAGCTTTAAGAATTTCTCTCGTGATAACATCAATCACTTCATCATTCATTGCATCGGATGTAACATTAAATAAATTATCTCCGCCAGATGTCCCTAAGAATTCATGAACAGTCACTTTTTTCTCAAATGATGAAATATACACTTCATTTGACGCATCCATTGAAAAACTCAAGCCTTCTGTTTGAAATGTAGTACAACCTGTAATTACAAGTAATACGACTACAATTGCTACTATTCCCAAATTTCTTTTCATAACACTCTCCTAGTTATATACTATATAAACTGTATAAAACTGTCAAGTAATACTCATAAGAATAAAATCGTAGTAATTACACAGATAGCGTAGATTTTACTCTAAGAACTTCTTAAATCTATTGCATAGTATCTGCATCTTGTGTGTTTAATTACAAAATTTTTGTAGAATTATGGTGGAACAAAAATAGCAATCTCATATATCTGCGTCATCTGCAAATCTTAAGAATTTGTATAAATTCTTAAGATTAATTTAAGCGATGTATGCTATACTATTAGTATGAAATTACTAATAGTAGAAGATGAAATTCATCTTGCACAAGCATTACAAGAAATATTGGAAAAACAAGGATATTCTGTTGACGTGGTTCATGACGGGCAAACAGGATTAGCGTATGCAAAGGACGATGTGTACGACCTCGTTTTTTTAGATATAATGCTTCCGAAAATGAATGGTATTGAGGTATTAAAAAAATTACGTGAAGAAAAAATACAAACTCCTATTTTAATGCTCACAGCAAAGGATGAAGTAGAAGATAAGGTAACAGGCCTCGATTGTGGAGCAGATGATTATCTTACAAAGCCCTTTGCAACAAAAGAACTTTTAGCTCGAGCTCGAGCACTTTTACGGCGTAAGGGTGAAGTTATTGGCGAAACAGTGCCATACGGAGATATTGAATTAAACTTAAAAAAGAACACGCTCGATTGTGCGGGTGAATCGGTAAATTTGCCGTTAAAAGAGTTTCAAATTATGGAACTGTTAATATATAATCCAGAACAAATATTATCAAAAGAACGCATAATTGATAAAATTTGGGGCGGGGACTCAGACGCAGAATATAATAATGTTGAGGTATACATATCTTTTTTAAGAAAGAAGTTTCAGTTTATTGGGGCAAAGGCAGAAATTAGAACCGTGCGCGGTGTTGGGTACGCTTTGGAAATGGGGACTTAGGTAATGGCTGCTAATAAAAGAGATAGAAAATCTAATAAGGTGCTTTCACGCTTACGATGGAAATTTTTTGCTATAATTCTAGCTACTATATCTATTGTTTTGTTAAGCCTCTTTGCACTTGCAAAACGAGGCCTTGAAAATGCCATTGACAATGATTTTAAATTTATTAGCAATTTTTTAGTAAAAACAGATGGGCACAGTATGCCTGCACTTGAAGATACAGGGGAGATTTACCCTTTCTTAGAATTACTCGATTTTATTGAAACAAGCGATCGCAGTCCAATTGACTATGCCAAGCTAAGGAATGCATTTTCAGTACAAATTGCCAAAGATGGCCTTTTATTACGAACAGTATCTCGTTATCCTATAAATTATTCACCAGAAGAAATTGCAGATCTTTCCAATCAAGCCTTTCAAGCAAGAGAAGAATACGGAAACTTAGATGGTCTTCATTATCAAATTGCAGAAAAATCCTATGGCTATTTAATTGTGTTTATGGATAGAAGGATGATGGATGTTATTCTGTATAGA
>CAYJPS010000097.1:0-8033 GCA_964372135.1 uncultured Treponemataceae bacterium
AATGGGATTTTTCTTTAAATGCAATACAAGAATATGCAAAAGAAGAAGGCGTACCGAGTTGTATTGTTATTGGAAGATTGCAGAAAGAAAAGAAGATACCGTATACTTTGTTTAATTCCGAAAAAATACGATGGGAATGGGAGTAAGGGGTTGTGTGTGCTATTTTTCTGATTATTATGAAAGAAAAAATAGCTTTTGCAGATGAAGCTTTACCGCTTGAAGTGTAGAAGTAGATGTGTTAAGGGTATCCTTTTCTTTCTAATGAAAAAATATCTTCGTCTGATGGGGAAACATCATAGAGCTTTATTTTATCTTCTTCTGCTTTTTCTTTATTCATATCTGAAATCATACTTGCAATAAATTCTTTGTTTTTTTGCTCCATGTCTTTTCCAAAATATATTGCTTCGTTGTTTTTTACTTCCCATACACTCTCACCCCAACAATTAACCAGCTCTTAGCTTTTCATAAATGATACGTCCTAAGTTTTCCATTACCTCACTCATCATTTCTGAGTTGTTAAAAAGTTGGACAAAGAAGTCGTCGTTTTTTTCGTAGCGATGGGCTGCTATATCGGGAAAGCTTTTTTCGAACAAAAGCATAAAAGTTTTAGGGTCGTTGTTTTGAGCATAGCTTTTCCAGTTACCGTCCTCCATAAAGTCATTTTGAATTTGCTTTAATACCTTATCCATATCTTTAAAGTGAGTTCCAAAACGCTCATTAATGGTATTGATAATAGCCGTTAATTTATCAAGTTTTTTTTCTTTTTTGCCAGATTCTCCAGTGATTGGCGTAAAACCTGCTTCGGGTTCTGCAAGTTCAATGCTTCCATCAAAGGCTTTTTCAAGTTTATAGTATTCAAGAAAAACCTTGTCATCTACATAGATTTTTTCATTTGTGTCTTTTGGAAGCATTTTGAGTAAAAATTTTGCATAGACACTAAACTTGTGCAAGTCTTTATCGAACATTCTACACACTTGGGTAATAAAAGAATAAATTCTACAAAACCGAGCAAGGCCTGTTCTAAAAGTATCTTTAAGCTCATCTTCAAGTGCAATATATCGGTCTATTGCAGGATTCAGTGTTGCACTAAGCCTTCCTAAATCTCCTGCCTTTTGGATTGTTGGGGCAAAATAGATTTTAGAAAACGATTCTACTTCATGCTGGTTATACACACGGTATTCATCGAGAGTTCGTTTAATATCATTTACCACATTAGGGTCTGTTTCTGCTTCGAGTACTGTTTGAGTATAAAAAGGCTCAAATGATTTTTTTATATCGTCTGCAGTGTTTACAAAGTCGAGAATAAAAGTATCGTGTTTACCTCTTGTTGTACGGTTAAGCCTTGAAAGTGTTTGTACCGCCTTAACACCGGAAAGCTTTTTATCGACAAACATAGTATGTAACAGAGGCTCATCAAATCCTGTTTGGTATTTTTCTGCAACAATGAGCATACCAAAGTCGTCTGAATTAAAGGCCTCTGGAAGTTGTTTTTCTTTTATGGTTTGACCATCGAGGGTTTTATTGAGCTTTTCTTCGGTGTACGTTGTGTTTTTATCGTGTACTTCGCCCGAAAAAGCAACCAGTACATTTAAGTTGTCAAATCCCTTATCTTTAATTTGTGTTCTAAACTCGTGCAAGTAGCGCACTGCATGAAGTCGAGACGGAGTAACAATCATAGCCTTTGCACTTCCGTCAAGTTTATACTTTGTAACGTTATTAAAATGTGCAAGCATTATGCTTGTTTTTTGCGCTATGTTGTGTGGGTGAAGTGATTCATAATTTCGTATAGCTTTAAGCCCCGCAATGGTATCCAAAGTTGGATCATCTGGGATAGATTTTGCTATTTTAAAATACATGTTATAGGTCATGTAATTATTGAGTACATCTAAAATAAATCCCTCTTCAATAGCTTGCTTCATAGAATACACATGGTAGGAATAATACTTCCCGTCAGTTTTTAGATTACCAAATGCTTGTAGGGTTTTATCTTTTGGGGTTGCTGTAAAAGCGAAAAATGATAAATTTTCATGGTGCCCGTGGCTTGCAAGTTCTTCAAGCATTTTATCTTCGTCATCTTTTCGATTTTTTTCGTCTTCATATTCATTTTGGGCATACTCTTCTAAAATCTTGTCGGTATCTGCGAGGGCATATTTTAGCTTGTGTGCTGCAGC
The DNA here is from genome assembly GCA_964372135.1 of uncultured Treponemataceae bacterium. GTDB lineage: Bacteria > Spirochaetota > Spirochaetia > Treponematales > Treponemataceae > CAYJFX01. The sequence continues at coordinate 2,172 of CAYJPS010000097.1, forward strand.
CCCCGTTTGTGAAGAATGTGCTTCGTCAATAATAATTGCAAAGCGTTTGTTTTCTGATTCTACTGCCTTAAAAATAACTGGAAACTTTTGGAGCGTTGTAATAATAATTTTTGCTCCACTATTTATAGCATCTTTTAATTCACTCGATTTTTTAATTTTTTGTACCACTCCATCTACATGGTCAAACTGGTAAATTGTATCTTGCAATTGATTATCGAGCACCTTTCTGTCGGTAACAACTATTACAGAATTAAAAATCAATTCATCGTCAGCATTATGCAAACTGCAAAGGCGGTGAGACAGCCATGCAATTGAGTTAGATTTTCCACTTCCTGCGCTATGTTGAATAAGATAGTTGTTTCCACTTCCATTTTGTTTAACATCGCTTAGTAGCTTTGTTACAACATCAAGTTGATGGTAGCGTGGAAAAATCATTGTTTCTGAAGGTTTTATTTTTGCATTCTTTTTATCTTTTTTTACTTCTAAATGGAGATACTTTTGAAGTATTTCTAACAGTCTTTCTTTTTGGAGTACTTCTTCCCATAAATAGGCTGTTTTGTATCCATTAGGATTTTCTTTATTTCCGCTACCGCCTACATTGCCTGCACCATTTGAACCTTGATTAAAAGGCAAAAAGTAGGTTGCCCCGCCTTGTAGCTTGGTAGTCATGTACACTTCTGTAAGGTCTACCGCAAAGTGAACTAATACACGCCTATTAAACTCAAAGAGAGCTTCTTTTCCTGCACGGTCAAACTTGTATTGATTTATGGCATTTTTTGTGTCTTGCCCCGTAAATTGGCATTTTAACTCCATTGAAACAAGCGGAATACCATTTATAAAAAGAACTATGTCTATGCTATTTTCATTTTTAGGTGAATAGTGTAGTTGCCTAGTACATACAAAGGTGTTTTGTTCAAACTGTGTTTTTGTTTGCTCATTTAATGATGTTTCTGCTTTCCAAAAAAGTGCCCTAAAGCGAATTCCCCTGTCGGTAAAACCTGAACGAAGTATTTTTAATAGCCCCACAAGTGAAACTTCTCTACAAAACCTATCTACAATTTGCTTTTCGCTTTTTTCGCCATATATTTTTACAAACTTTTCCCATTCTTTTGGCTGACTGTTTTGAATAAAATGCACAAAGCTCTTGGTATCTAATGCCAGAGCACGGTCAAAGTCTTGGGAATTTCCTTTTACATAACCTGCACTTTCAATTAGGAATGTTTCTATATCTTCTTCAAAACGTATTTCTTTATAATCAAAATCACTCATGCACAAACCTCCATTATTCCTGTAACAGCCTCTTTAATAAGGCTGTTACGTCTCCTTTATAGTATCGCCAACACCGCAGCAATTGCTCCTATAATAGCGGCTATACCAACAACTATTTCAAATATTTTCTTCATGCTTAAACTGTTTTTGGTAGTTTTTATATTACTTTTCTTTTCTACATTTTGCGTTGCAGTACCACTACCTTGGTTTATATTTACTGGTGAATTATGTTGAGCATTTACATTAATTGTATAATTCTTTCCTTGTTGAAGTTCAAGATACTTTTCTTTCATTTCGAAATAACTTTCTCCATCTGGTTTTAAGATTATTTTAGCAGCTCCTATATAGCTTTTGTAATCTATCAAGCCTTTTGAGTCGAGACTCTCAGCATATTTCTTTTCATATTCTAAAAAGAACTTATATGAACCTGAAGAACTGCTCATTGTAAACTCATTATCAGTATCAATACAATGAATAATTTTCTTTAAATATGCTTCTTCTTTTTCACTAAGTAAAATCATTATTTTACACCCCCAATTTTCCGGTTACAGCTTCATAAATAAGGCTTTTTTTATAGCCTGTAAGTTTTTCTAATAACGCCTCTTTTTTTGTGATTATGTCATCAATGATTGCTGTTTTTTTATCAAGAAAATCGACAATTTCTTGTTGTTCTTCAAGTGGCGGAATGCATGTAGGAAAATTTTGTATCATAGGAAGTCTAATTGAATCTACAGTTGATTTAGCATTTCCCTTTTCAATTTCTTTCCAAAAGTTATTGCTTAAATAAAAATGTAAAAATTTTGCATTTATATTTTTAAAATTATGCAAATTATATACTCTTTGATGAAAGTCAAATTTTCCATTTGCATAATGAAATACTTTTCCCGCACCAACACCATCACCTGCCATCAGGATTGCTTCCCCTTCAAATCCAACAGAGTTTATTTTTTCAACTTTAGGTGACCTTACATAAAAGGGGTAATCGCCATCGTCGTCACGATCAACAGTATCTTTTGTTCCTGTTATAACATTGCACAAAAACTTTAGTCTTATGATTTCCCATCCTTCGGGAATTTCTCCAATCCATTCAATGCCACTGTCACGCATAGGCACATCTTGTTTCAGTCCTTTAGTAACCGCCTCTGTAATAATGGACTGTTTTAGTTTTTTATACTTTTCTATAGTTGCTTTTGTTTTTTCTATGGTTACATCAATTTCGCCACATTTTTTATCAAGAAAATCGGCAATAGCCTTTTGTGTGAGAAGAGGAGGAAGAGGGATTGGAAAGTTTAAGAATACATCACTCTGTAATCTCCATCTCCCAAAGTTTGAGACACCTTGACCTATGCCGTAAAAAATTTTTTGTTGATAGCATACTTGAAACAAATATTTATAATAATTTTTTTGACAAATATCATTTTTCTTTATTTTAAAAACTCGGTAGTCTGGGCTTGTGACACCTCTATATTGCGAACAATCTACCCACCCAGTAAGTAAGTCCATGTGGTTCATAACAAAATCATCTTCTGCAACAAGCTGATATTTGCTATAATCCATTGCAAGCTGACCTTCATTTAAGGTGATGTCCTTAATTTTTAGTCCTCTTTGTGTTACAGATAAAACATTGTACCCTAAGGATTTAGCAATATCCTTTTTTATCGCAAAAAGAAACTTTAGCCTTTGTACTTCCCAATCATCAGGAATTTCACCAAGCCAAGGAATGTTACTATTTTTCATTTTTACCTTCCGTAATAAGTCCAACTCAATTTGCCAGACAGTGTCTGGCATTTTAGAAGTTCTGTTTTTTCCATGCACTACACCTCTTTTTCAAAAAGTCTTTTTAAACTATCTGCAATGTCTGCTTCTAATACTGCAATATCGTTTGCAATTATTTCACTTTTTTCAGGTGGGGTGTACGTGTAAAAATGTCGAGTAAAGGGAATCTCGTAGCCAATCTTTGTTTTTTTTGTATCAATCCACGCTTCACTTGAAAAAGGTAACACCTCTCGCTTAAAGTACTCGTCTATGTCTTCTTTTAGAGGAACGTTTTCGCTATCTTTTAATTTGGGGTCAGCTTGTACCTTACCAGATTTTAAAATAAGCTCGCCATGTTCGTCTTTTAATGGGTTTTCAATAATAATCTTCGAGTATCCAAAATCTTCGTTATCAAAAATTTTACTAATATCGCTTTCGGTAAAATCGCCATAAGCACAGGTAATGCTGTCAATGGCAGATTGGGGAATATCGTTTCGCTTGTTTCCAAGAGATTTTCGACGTTTTTCAAAAAGAGAGTTTGCGTTTATAAGTTGCACCTTTCCCTTTCTCTTGTTTGCTTTTTTGTTTGAAAGCACCCAAATGTAGGTAGCAATACCGGTGTTGTAAAACAGATCATTCGGAAGGGCAATAATTGCTTCGAGTAAATCATTTTCTAAAATATACTTTCTAATTTCAGATGGTCCACTTCCTGCATCTCCTGTAAATAGGGGCGAGCCGTTATGAATAATTGCAATACGAGAACCGCCGTCTTTTGGCTCTTTCATTTTAGAAAGGGCAGTTTGTAAAAAGAGTAGTTGCCCGTCTCCAATTGCGGGAAGTCCTGCGCCAAATCGCCCTGCAAAGCCAAGTTTTGCTTCTTTTTCAATGGCAGTTTTTTCATTTTTCCATTCACGTCCAAATGGTGGATTAGAAATAATGTAATCAAAAGATTGCCCTTTAAATTGGTCGTCAGAAAGCGTGTTACCGTTTTTTATAAACTCGGCGTTGTTTCCTTTTATAAGCATGTCGGCTTTGCAAATTGCAAATGTTTGATCGTTTAGTTCTTGCCCAAATGACATAAGTTTAGAGGCAGAATTGAGTTGTTGCAAGTGAGTTTCTGCAACAGAAAGCATACCACCTGTTCCACAAGCAGGGTCATAAATTGTTTTTGCAACATTATCGCCCGATAACACTTTGCTGTCATCGCAAAAAAGAATGTTTACCATGAGTTCAATTACTTCTCTCGGGGTGTAGTGTTGCCCTGCATCTTCATTATGAGCTTCTGAAAACCTCCGTATAATTTCTTCAAAAATATAGCCCATTTCTAGGTTAGAAATTACATCGGGGTGTAGATTTGCCTTTGGTTGGGTGTACTCTTTTATAACTATGAATAAAATACCCTTTGTTGCCATTTGGGTAATGTGCGTATCAAACTTAAACTTTTCAATTATATCAAGTACGTTAGCAGAAAAGCCGTTTAGATAATTTCTAAAATTGCTCTCAATGTTGTCAGGTTCTCCAAGTAACTTATCAAAATCAAATGCACTGGTATTGTAAAAATTAAAAGTCGATGCTTTTCGTAAAAGCGCATCCTTCATAGGTACGTCTTTTACTTCTTCATACTTTTTAAGTACATCACTCTTTGTGCTTGCAAGTATTGTATCAAAACGCCTAATAACGGTAAGAGGTAAAATTACTTCGCCATATTCATGTGGCTTGTATACCCCCGTTAGTTTATCTGCAATAGCCCAAATTAAATCGGCCTTTTCTTTAATGTTACCCTGCAAACTCATACAATTACTCCCTTGAATATAGTGTAACACAAACTTTTGAATAAGTACAGTCTTATTCCTCTATCGTAATCTCTTCACCACTCATAAGCAATAATAGAGGAATTTCAACCAAATACGCATCCTCAAATTCAAAATACACTACTTTTGTAGTATTGCCATACTCGTCTGTTGAATAAACATCTGTAATACTAGAAATAAAGTTTTTTGACATAAACAACTGATACTTTAAACTTCCTAAAACCATCAATGACATTTCATCATCAAGGTCGTCTTCACTATCTCCCGAAAAAGAAAGAACATATCCATTGTCTGTTTTCATAGGTACAAATTGTAACACACTGTCGGCATCTTCTTGCAACTCTAAAAACTCCTCTCTATTTGTCACAAGTTCCACAACTACTCCGTACTCAGTTTTTGTATCTATGACACTATACTCAGCTTTATCACCAAAGTCTTCAGAAACATATTCTTCATCGGGAAACATATCATAATCGATGTCCTCTCCTGCCATTTCTAACAATTGTTTATTTACAGTCATTTTAAAAGTTGTTACAATATTGTCATTTTCATCTACAGTAACATACGTAAAAACATCAAAACAACCTGTACACATTAATGCTAATAAGCACAAAACAACACATTTAAGAATACAAAATTTTGACATAAAATAGCCTCCTTACTCATATATAAATTATACCACCCAAAATAGGAGAGGTCAATTAAAATAGGCTACCATACCCACAGGGTCATATATTGTCCCCCCCCTAGCAAAAAAATACTGTAACCATTTCCCCATCTAATTGTTTACCTTATACCAATCTTCTCATCAGTCCCGAAGGCATAAAAAAAAGTTTATGCCTAGATAAAAATCCACTAGCACAAACCCTTGCAAACAAACGTAAAACATCAGTTTCTATAAAAAGCAATTCAAACAATCCCTTGACCCCACCAAACCGCTCCTACACCCTGCAAGTTTAAAAAGCGTGCCCAAGGACCCGTTTAACCCTCTTGCTACACTCCTTAGAGCAGGGAGCGTAGCGAGCTA
>CAYJPS010000098.1:0-7963 GCA_964372135.1 uncultured Treponemataceae bacterium
TTTTTTAATATATTTTTTGCATTAAATAAAAACATGTACTAGTATGAACCACTAGTGCTTTTTCCCACACTTTGTCCTAAAAGCTCTTTTGCTATTATGAGTCCAGCTGAACAGCCAAGTCTTGTTGCCCCAGCCTTTACCATTTCTTGTGCTGATGCAAGGTCGCGTATACCACCTGCAGCTTTTACACCCATATCGGTACCAACTGTTTTTCGCATTAAGGCAACATCGTCAGGTGTTGCACCAATAGCAATTGGTTTTCCATCGTTATCATTGCCAGGTGTGCCAAATCCTGTAGACGTTTTTACAAAATCAGCTCCCGCAGCCTTTGCACACTCGCATGCTTTTGTAATTTCTTCCTTTGTTAAATAACAGTTTTCAAAAATTACTTTTACAATTACTGGGCGGTCAAGAGGATTTATTGCATGTATGTCATCACCACGTTCATCCATATTGCTAGCTTCTTTTGCTGATTCTACTACATTTTCAATATCATTTTGCACGTCTTCCCAGCGCCCTTCTTTTGCAGCTCCTACATCAATAACCATATCAATTTCATGCGCTCCATCAAGAACCGCTGCAATAGTTTCAGCTCCCTTAATTTCAGAGTTAGATGCTCCTAGTGGAAATCCTACAACGGTGCATACGGCAGGGTAGTACCCATCTTTATTTGGAGTTGAAAGTAAATCAGCCGCAAAAGGAACTTGCACTGGATTTACGCACACTGACGCAAATCCAAATTCTTTTGCTTCAGAGCAAAGTTTTTCAATATCTTTCCTTGTGGCGGTAGCCTTTAAAACAGTGTGGTCAATCATTTTTAATATATCCATACATTACTCCTAAAAGTTTATATCTTATTATGCACTATTCTTAAGTAATGTTCAAGGGAAGTATAAGAGAAAAAAAAGTAAAATAATTTTTTATGTTAACTTGCGCTAACAAGGTATTACGTTGTAAAATGTATATAACTTAACAAACGAAGAGGTATAATTATGGCACACAAAATTAGTGATGAATGTATCAATTGCGCAGCATGTGAAGGTGAATGTCCTGTAAACGCAATTTCAGAAGGTGACGGTGTTAGAGTAATTGATGCTGGTACCTGTATTGATTGTGCAGCATGTACATCTGTATGTCCTGTAGATGCAATTAGTCAAGAATAAGTTTATATTGAGTATATAATACTTTTGAAAAGAGTATATTTTACATGTTTGTAAGATATACTCTTTTTTTTTTACTGTAACAATGATATACTATACTATGTACTTTTTTTGCACGTTATCAAAAAACAAAAAAAAGCTCTATCTCATTTTGTTGCTGCTTTTTGCTTTTGCTACTGTGTTTACAGCAAAAGGCCTCACAACTGTGTCAGCACAGGAACAACATGAAGCTGTTTTGCGATTTCCTAGGATGCAGGTGCTGCAATTTTCAGATTCAGTTTTTAAACAATATTCGCAAGAGGTGAGTGAAAACTATAAATTATTAGCTAAACAAGAAGATGCTATCACAACTATATATATGTATACAGCAAGTGAAAATGATAACCTTCTTGCAATAGCAGCACGGTGTAACATTCCTTATGAAACTATTGCTTCTCTAAACGGCATTGCTTTCATTGACTCAGTAATAACGGGAAAAACGCTATTAATTCCAACAAGTTCAGGCCTTTTTATTCCTGAAAAGCCGAATACACCTCTTGAGTTTCTTTTAAAAACGAGGTATTCTGATAATAGGGAGTTTGGTGCTTTTCAAATTGGGAATAATGTGTATAACTATATTCCTGGTGCAAAATTGAGTCCTACTGAAAGGGCCTTTTTTACTGATTCAAGTATGATTCCCCCGTTGGAAACAGGAGTTATATCATCCTCATTTGGAACTCGTATTAGCCCTTTTACAGGTGAACAATCGTTTCATCAAGGAACCGATATTGCAGCTCCAATTGGAACACCTGTATATGCGAGTAAATCAGGAATGGTATCATACTCAGGTGTAGATAATATATATGGTAATTATATTATCATTCAGCATGATAATAACACGCAGAGTTTGTATGCACACTTAGATGAGTATTTTGTTTTTTCAGGAGAAATAATCGAAAAGGGTACAAACATTGGAACAGTAGGAAACACAGGTTTATCAACTGGACCACATTTACATTTTGAAATAAGGATAGCAAGAAGGGCACAAGACCCAGCTTCTTTAATAAGGAATTTTTTACAGTAGGTAATATGAAAAAGATTGCGCTTTTTTTAATAGTTATATTCATATTTTCTCATAGTCTATATACAGAATCATTTCGTGTTCGTAAAGTTGTACAAGTAAAAATGGCAGATGAAACTTCATCAGAATCAATTGAACTTGGAATGGGAGAGGCTTTGCATATTGTTTTACCTGAAGAGCGAATATTTTTGCAAGGACTTGAAATGAAAATTAGTATACCTGCTTCATTGGCTGATTATGGAGGAGCGGTTGCATATTCATTTTATAGTGATGTTAGTCCCTCTCCAAATGCAGACGTAATTGACTATTCTGCAACTCGTTTGCTTATAGATACATTTACCAATAGGCTCACATATTATTTGAATATTCCATTTGTTCAGGGTGCGCAAGGATCAAAAGATCCTTACACAAAAAACATACTCCTCCCTTCTAATGTGCCAGTAGACGACCTTTTTTTTAGGGTTTATATTGCGATGAAAGGCATCCCAGATGGCCTTTGGGATTCATCGGTAGAAATTGAATTAAAGCCAATCCTTTCAAACAAAGGTTTATTAAATCTTTCTGTGTTATATCCGAGTGAGGTAGCGGGGAATGAAGATGATTATCCTTTTATAGTATTTATAGATGATGACTTAAAAGAGTATACAAATGAACCTATGCTTTTGAATGCAGGAATGCATCATGTAACCGTATCTTCCGAATTTTTTAGGAATGAGGTGCGTACATTTACTATTGAAAAAACGAAGCTTACTGATGTGGATATACAATTACAAGATATTGCGCCATTATTAGCTGTTTCTGCACCAAAAAATACAAAATTCTTTTTGGATGATGTAGAATATACCGATTTTTCGCAGCCAATAAAAATTACAACGGGAACACACCATTTGCGATTTGCAATAGGAGAGTATGAAATAATTCGTACTATTGAAGTATTAAATGGTAGAACATATAATATCGATGTATCTTTTGATTTGGATATTACAGAAGAATAGGGCAACAAATAAAAAATAGTGTTAAAGATTTTACCATCTCTACCCGATATTAATAATGTCGGGTGAGCAAATCCCCTCCCACCCATTGCTTGCCCGATTGCCTTGATGGCATGACCGACATTCGTGTCGGTCTTTTTTTTGTGCATGGACAACATCTTTAAGCCATGTTTATCTTGACAAAATATCTATACTTTACTACACTGATATAGTGGAAAAAAATAAACGAAATGTTTGTATAGTATTAGGAATTGGTTCTTTCTTTATCATGCTCGTAGGAGCATTTTTAGGTGTCCTTCTAGCCGAAACTACAAATATTAAAAATAATGAGCACTTTACAGAATTTTCAACAACGTTGCCTACTAGGTTATTAGATATAAATGGTGAATTAATCACAGAATTTGCATCAGATGAAAAGCGAAAAGTAATTGAGTATATTGACCTTCCTCAGCATCTTATCGATGCCCTTACAACTCGAGAAGACGATAATTTTTTTGAGCACTTTGGCTTTAATGTTATTTCTATTGTGAGAGCGGCAATTGGTCAAGTTTTTGGCATGAATCTTGGTGGAGGAAGTACCCTTACACAACAAATTGCCGGAACGTTATATCTTGATAGAACAGAAATAACTATAACGAGAAAGATATTTGAACTTTGGTGGGCGGTTCAAATGGAAAGACGCTACTCAAAAGAAGAAATACTTGAACTATATTTAAATGAAGTATATCTCGGTGATGGAACCTATGGCGTAAACTCGGCGTCTGAGTATTACTTTGGGCATGATGCCACGGAAATAACTGCCGCAGAAGCTGCCCTTTTAGTAATCCAGTTATCGAACCCAACCTATTATAATCCATTTGAAAACCCCAATAGGGCAATGGATAGGCAGCGATATGTTTTAGATGAAATGGTATCTTTTGGCTATTTGTCACAAGAAGACGCTGACAGGCAATATGAAGATTTTTGGTTAAACTTTGACTATACACGTATTAGTTCTTCTGCATTTTACTTGCGTGATGATAAAGCTCCTTGGTTTAGTGAATATGTTAGGCGTGAACTTGAGGACATGATGTATGGTACGATGAACGTATATACGGATGGTTATACTGTTCACACAACTATGAATATGAAGCATCAACTTGCAGCTCAAAGTGTTATGGAGCATTATATTGCTGAAGCAAATAGACGTTATTCTAGAAGTAATACTGGGGATAGAAGAGCAATAGAAACGTATGCACCTATGACCGAACTAATTTCGCTTGTGTTTGACATACCTCAGCTTAAAGTATCTGAACAAAGAGTGCAAGTCAATTCGTATTCAACATACAAGAATGAATTAAATCCAATGCTTGATGTGCTTTCATTAATGTTTGATATTGATGAACTTAAAGTAGGTATAGTAAATAGAGCAAATGCACTTGCCTCTGAAGATAGCAAAAAAACAACTGTTGAAGGTACAATGATTTCGCTTGAAAATGACACGGGGTATATCACAGCATTAGTAGGTGGTAGTGAATATACTCAAGATAACCAGTTTATACGAGCTACACAAGCTATGTTACAACCAGGTAGTGCTTTTAAGCCTCTTATGTATAGTGCGGCAATTGAGTCTAGACAGTTTACTGAAGCAACGGTACTTGAAGATGCACCTCATGTTTTTGAAAATGCTGATGGTACACCTTATATTCCTCAAAACTATTTGGGTGCATGGGAAGGTTCTGTTCAGCTATGGTATGCATTAGCAACCTCAATGAATATTCCAACACTTAAGGTTTTAGAAGGAATTGGTTTTACCGCTACAATACAACAAGCAGGAGAGTTATTAGGCATACCTGTAGATCAATATGAAGCAAGAGGCCTTCTTCCTTATTATCCTTTGGCACTAGGAGTTAATTCTGTAACACCAATTGAAATGGCTAAAGCATTTGCCGTTTTTGCAAATGAAGGGGTTGAAGTAGTTCCAATGGCTATACGTTCTGTTGAAGACAGAAATGGAACGGTAATTTTAGAGCCAGAAAGAGAAATACGACTTGCTCAACAAGAAAAAGGGAAGGCAACACAGCTTCTTGAGCCAGATGTAGCATACATTATGACACACTTACTTGAAGGAACAGTAAAATCTGGTACTTTGCGTAATCCAACGGCGTATGGAGAAATGTTTACATACCTCAATGATAATGGTGATGAGTATATGCTTCCAATGGCAGGAAAAACGGGAACTACGCAAAACTCTGATGATGCTTGGACCGTAGGATTTTCTCCGTACTATACGGCAGCTTTTTGGTTTGGTTTTGACTCTCGAGGACAATCATTAGGACCTACTATAACAGGGTCAACGCTTGCAGGTTGGGCATGGGCTGAGTTTATGCAAGCTGCAAATGAAGATGTTCCATATAAAACGTTTCAAGTTCCTGCAACGGGTGTTATCCATGCAGATGTTTGCTCAGTTTCGGGGCATTTATTAACATCTTCTTGTAATGATGGTCAAAGGAATAGAGCCTTTTTATCAGGAACAGAGCCAACAGTACTTTGTGATTATCATCCAGCACGAGAAAGAGAACAAGTTCGCGTTGTCGAAGCATTACGGCAAAGTTATTTAACGGCAGGTGTAGACACATCTTCTACTATTCCTGAAACTTCTGGTTTACAATTAGATTTATCATTTTTAGACTCAGATGTACTTAATCTCCTAGATGGTGGTCGTGGCGCAGATGAAAGAACGAATGATAATATGAGTGATGTTGGTGAAAGTATATTGCCGACAAGTAATTCTTTACTTGATTAGGTATATTATTATAAAATTTTTTTATTGAAAAAGGGATCTTTCAATGAGAGTTACTATTTCAGACATAAAAGTACGAAAACGTATTCGCAAAGAAAATGGCGATATTGACACTCTTATGGAAAGTTTACAATCTCATGGTCTCATGAATCCAATAGTAATTAGCGAAAAGTATGAATTGATAGCTGGGTTCCGACGTTTAACTGCTGCAAAAAAACTTGGGTGGGAAACAATTCCTGCAACCATGGTTGATGCCAAGGCAAAATTCACTCGCTTAGAATTAGAACTTGAAGAGAATCTCCAACGCTTAGATTTTACCGATGATGAATTATTTGAAGGTCTTGCTGCTCTAGAACGTTATAAAAATCCAAAAGGTTTAAGAAAAATATGGCAAAAAATTACTTGGTTTTTTGAATGGTTTTTTGATAAAAATGAAGCGAAGAAGGCAGAAAAGAGGCGACGCAATGCATTTTTTTCTTTTTTTGCAGTCATTGGTATTGTTACAATGGCGGTAACAGGAATTTTGTATCAAAATGGATATATGAGCTCGCTTCTTATGACCTTATTAAATGTCGTATCATTTTGTGTTTTTATAATAGGCGTTCTGTATTTTATACGGTTTTGCAGAGGCTTAGAGAAAAAATAGAATATGCAAACAGTAATTTTTGTATTGGAAATAATTGGAACTCTTGCATTTTCTATAAGTGGTGCTGTCACTGGAATAAAGAAGGGTGCTGATATTTTTGGGGTTACCTTTTTGGCTGTAACAACTTCAGTGGGAGGCGGTATTATTCGGGATGTTCTTATTGGAAAGGTACCGCCAAGTATTTTTACCAATTATATTTTTGTCGTTATAGCCTTTGTCGTTTCAGTAATTGTTTTTATTTGTATTTACATTTCGAAAAATAGTTCTCATTTTACAAATACTAAAGTTGACTCAATAATTAATGTGTTTGACGCTTTAGGTTTAGGTGTCTTTACCGTAAATGGCATGAATACAGTTTTATTGTCTGGCCAAAATCATAATGCTTTTCTTATAATTTTTGTTGGCCTTTGTACAGGCATTGGTGGCGGCATTATTCGTGATGTTTTAGTAAATGACATTCCTTTTGTGCTTCATAAACGAGTGTATGCTGTAGCTTCCCTCATAGGTGGAGTTCTATATTATATACTTTATACGAATACTAGTCTTCCATACATTTTGTCATTAATCCTTGGTATTATTGTTGTTTTTTTTATTCGTATCTTAGCTGCAAAGTATCAGTGGAACTTACCAAAGATTAAACTGAAATAGTAAAAATGACACAAACGATATATCCGCAAGAATTACGCAGATTTTTATTTTTTAATCCATTATAGCCTTTCTTAAAAATATGTATACTTAAAACCTCAAAAAAACATGCAAAAAATCTTATGTATTTGCAGGGTTTTATATTTTTGTATTTTTCATCTAAAGTTTTAAAGTAGAATCCTATAAATCTGCGAAATCTGCGGATAAAAAAAATAGAGGCGATGTGGTCATCGCCTCCGTCAGTCAGATAATTTTAAACTAGCACAACGCGGGCAAATTTCTTTTTACCTGCTCGTAAGATAAATTCTCCGTCATCATCAAGGTTTGCTGTATTAATAATGGCTTTCACATCTTTTATGGCAATATCATTTACAAAGGCACCACCTTGTTCTACTAGCCGTCTAATATCGCTTTTTGAACCGCCTAACTTTGCTTCTGCAAATAAATCGATAATCCCAATACCACCTTCAATTATAGATTTGCTGATTTCGGCAGTTGGCATAGAAGATTTATCTCCACCAGCACCGAATGCAGCTTTTGCTCCCGAAAGGGCTGTATCGGCTTCTTCTTTGCCATGTATTTCTTTTGTTACTTCATATGCTAGTTTTTCTTTTGCAGCATTAATATCGCCTGCACATATTTCTTTTACTTCTTCTATAGGTAAGAATGTGAAAAGGA
>CAYJPS010000099.1:0-7912 GCA_964372135.1 uncultured Treponemataceae bacterium
ATAAAAGAAATTCTAAAAGAATTTGAAGCTAAAGAAGCTTAAACGAAAAGCCTTGCATGTGTACTTGCAAGGCTTTTTTATTGTCTGTACATTTTATCAATTTCATGGTATCCTAGTACTATGAACAATAAACCACTTTATATTTTAGATTCTTACGCACTTATTTACCGCTCTTATTTTGCATTTATAAGCCGCCCTCTTATTAACGAAAAAGGCGAAAATGTTTCTGCCGTTTATGGCTATTTTAGAAATATTTTAAATATTTTACACAAACAAAAGGCTGAATACTTTGTTGCTGCCTTTGACCCTAAAACACCAACCTTTCGCCATAAAATGTATGACCAATACAAGGCAACAAGAGATAAAACTCCGGAAGACCTGCACACACAAGTTCCTATTATAAATGACATATTAGACGCACTTGGCATAAAAACACTTGTACATGATAACTATGAAGCAGATGACGTAATTGCGACCCTTGCAGATCATTGCACAAAAGATGGAAAAGAATGCCGCATTTTATCGGGCGACAAAGACCTTATGCAATTGGTAAACTCAACAACCCTCATGATGAAAAGCGATAAAATGGGCGGATGGGAAACGATTGACGAAGAGGGAGTAGAAGAAGAATGGGGCGTAAAACCAGAAGACATGCTCAATCTTTTATCTCTTGTAGGAGACACTGCAGACAACATTCCCGGCGTTTTTGGTATTGGTAAAAAAGGTGCTGCAAAGCTTATCCTTGAATATGGAAACTTAGAAGGAATTTACGAAAACATAAATTCTATAACAGGAGCAACGCAAAAAAAACTCATTGAAGGAAAAGAATCTGCTTTTTTTTCACGCACACTTATAGAATTAAAAAAAGATGTTCCTGTAGACTCAACACCTAGCCTCTATGTGGTAACACCAAACTACGAAGAAGCAGCAAAGCTATTAAAAAAACATGGACTTTCAAATCTTGCAAAAGAATTTTTGGCTGCAGCGGGTGTAAAAAGTACTACAGAAGAAAAAGAACCAACAAAAGAGAAGCCAGAGGTAGCACAAGGCTCACCCTCTCCTATCTATGAAGAAGAAGAGTTTACAGAAGTTACAGAAAACAAAGGCGATTATAGCCTTATTAGAACAGAACAAGAACTCAAAAATCTTATAGATATCATTATAGAAAAAAAACTTGCAGCCTTTGACTGCGAAACAGATAGTTTAAACACACTTTCTACAAAGCTTGTTGGCTTTTCACTTTCAGTAGAAAAAGGAAAAGCATTTTATATACCACTATTAACAGCTGACATGTTATTAGCAGGAGATATGGTTTCAAAAGAAACTGCTCTTGAACAACTAAGCCGAATATTTTTTAACAAAGAAATAACACTTGTAATGCATAACGGAAAGTTCGATTTAGAGGTTCTCATTTCTAACGGACTAAAAGATTCTAACGAGATTTTCCCAACTTGTACGGTGTACGACACAATGGTAGCAGCATGGCTCTTACAGCCAGAGAGAGAGTCATTTAAGCTAGAAAGCCTTGCTGAAAAAAAACTTGGGCTTAAAGGAATAGAGTTTTCAAGCATTGTTCCAAAGGGCTCTACTTTTATGGATGTCCCTCTTGAAACAGCTTGCGATTATGCAGCAGAAGATGCAGACTTTACATTGCAAGTGTGGCACTTTTTTAAGCCTCTTTTAGAAAAATCAGGCTTAATAAAACTTTTTACCGAATTAGAAACTCCTGTCCTTCCTATTCTTACTCAGATGGAAATAGAAGGTATTAGAATTGAAAAACAAAAATTATTTGATTATTCAAAGGAATTAGAAAAAGAAATAGCAGATGTAGAAAAGTCAATTTATGACTTAGTAGGACACGAGTTTAATATTGCAAGCACAAAACAATTACAAGAAATACTTTTCACGGAGCTAAAACTGCCTACAGGAAAGAAAACTAAAACAGGCTACTCTACCGACACAAATGTACTTCAAGACCTCGCAGCGCTTCATCCAGTGCCAAAAAAAATACTCGACTACCGAACAATGGCAAAACTAAAATCAACCTATGTAGATGCTCTTCCCATTTTAGCAGATAAAAACGATAGAATACATACAAGTTTTATGCAAACAGGAACTGCGACAGGACGTTTATCAAGCCGAGACCCTAACTTACAGAACATTCCAATTAGAGATGAGTCTGGCAGACGTATTCGCTCAGCTTTTATTTCACCAGAGAGAAGAATGCTCGTAACAGCCGACTATGCTCAAATTGAACTTGTAATTTTAGCACACCTATCACAAGATGAAAGTTTATGCAAAGCATTTATCGCAGGAACTGATGTTCACAGAGCTACGGCTGCACTCATTTTCAACGTTAGCGAAGATGAAGTAACGGCTGAGCAGCGTCGAACAGCAAAGACAATTAACTTTGGTGTTATGTACGGTATGAGTGCATTCCGTTTATCAAACGAACTTGGAATTCCAAGAAGTACCGCCAGTGAGTTTATTGAATCATACTTTGCAACGTATTCTGGAATACAAAAGTTTATGCATTCTACAATTGAAAAAGTTGAACAAACAGGATATGTTGAAACAATTATGGGGCGCCGCCGTTATATACCAACCATACGAAGCAAAAACAAAATGGAAAAGGCAGGAGCAGAACGAATCGCCATTAACACACCAATTCAAGGCTCTGCTGCAGACATTGTAAAAACTGCAATGCTAAGCGTGTACAAAGCCTTAGCAGAGGATATTCCAAGCGCAAAAATGCTTTTACAAGTACATGATGAATTAATCATTGAATGCGATGAAAAAGATACCCAAGCAGTTGAAAATCTAATCCGCAAAGAAATGGAAAAAGCTGTTACATTATCCGTGCCTCTTCGTGTAAGCGTAGAAAGTGCAAAAAGTTGGGGAGACTTCCACTAATGTCTGATTCTCGAAAGATAATTGGACTTGCAGGGCCTATGGCTGCGGGGAAAGATGTCGTTGCAAACTATTTACACAAAAAAGGCTATTCCATAATTGACGTAGATAAACTTGGCCATATTGCACTAGAAAACTCAAAAGCTGAAATACTTTCTCTTTTTGCTACAATTGCAAAAAAAATGGACTTAGAACTTGTCGATAGCGAAGGCAACATAAATCGAAGAAATCTAGGAAAAATTGTTTTTTCCAATAAAAAGAACCTTAGACGGCATGAGTCAATCTTGCATCCAAAAATGAACGACCTTATAGAACAATCCTTACAAGAGAATCCAACAGAAAACTTTGTAATAAATGCCGCAATCTTACATAAATTCAACATAATAAAACATTGCAATACCACACTTTTTGTTACTGCTAACCCCTTTTTACGATATAAACGCGCAAAAAAACGTAGCAACATATCAAAAATGCAATTTTTTAAAACTTTTTTGTCTCAAATTGAAATCTACCCTAAATGTAAAAAATTAAATGCCGATATATATAGAGTAGATAATTCTGACACGCAAGAACAATTGCTTGAAAAAATTGATAGCATCCTTGGTTCTCGTTTTTAGAAAGGATAATGTATGGAACAAAAGAAAATTTTATGGATTGTTGCAGCTCTCGGTATTTTTTTATTAGTTATATTTTTAGGCACACTGATTATTTATTCACCTCAAAAAGCATATTCAGCGCCTATACCAGTAACACCAGCTGTAAACAGTGATACATGGGTTAACACACATCAAAATGCAGCTCAAGCTACAACTCCAACACAAAACCAACCTGTCGTAAATGGAACAACAGTACCGTTGAATGAAAATCAAAATGATACAATAAATACAACACAAGATAACCTTGTGCAGTCGGGTGATGTGACAGTTATAAGCCAGGGTACAACAACAGTTTTGGCGCATGAAGGTGTTACAACTATTGATTTAACACAATTACAAGATACAAAAACGGTAGAAAATATCGCTAAAGCAGAACCAGCAGTGCGCCCTATAACAACTAGAACTCCAAGTTCATCACAAGAAGCACCTGCTGAAACAAAAAAGGAAGTTCAACCAGTCGCAACGGTGACACCTACTGTAGCAGCGCCCAAAGCACCTACAAATCAGTACTGGGTTCAAGCAGCATCATATGTGAGCAGACAAAACGCCGATAATGCTAGAAATGCATTATTAAAACAAAAAATACCAGCAGAAGTTTTTACCCATACTGGAGATGAGGGCGTACAATATTATAGAGTACGTGTAGGCCCATACACAACAAAAAGTGAAGCTGAGTACTGGAATGCATTAATTAAAACTGTAGACAATTTTGCAGATGCAAAAAGTTATGTAACAAACACCGCAAAGCCAGCACAGTAAAAAAACAAAAAAATCTTTGCTTTTTTTTCTAAAAAGTCTAGAATTTTTTAAATAAAATACTAAAAAGATAGTATGAAATACATACTATCTTTTTTTATGCTCATGCTGCCTTTAAGCTTAGGTACGTTTATTTGGGCAGAAAAGTCAGATTTTGAAAGTGAATACCTTTTGCACTCCGGATTTACTTTTAAAAACACATTCATGCATACACGCGTCTTTACTGAGCTTGAAAAAGCCTCTGAAGAACAGCCTCTTTTTACTCTTTCTGCATGGAGTTTTGAAATAACCCCCTTTGATTTTTTGTCTTTAAATGTAGGGACAAATTCTTTTTCAGGAGTTTGGTCACGTTTTAACAACCCATCGCCTAGTAAAATTTCCCCTTTAAGGCAACCTTATAACTTACAAAAAAGGTTAATCTTAACCAGTCCAAACAAGGATAGTAGTGAAAAACCCATCTCACTATCATTTGAAACTTCATTACCCTTTGCAGATTTTCATATTTTTTCAACCCTCAATCCTGATAATAACATCTTTATCGGAGCAGGAATGAGCCTTCCATTTGGTAAAAATTTGAAAGGAAACTGGACTCTCGCATGGAAAATGACAGAAATGCAAGCAAAAGACTTTGATACATGGTTTACTAAATCAAAATATTTTTTAAAAGATAACTTTCATTCTATGATAAGTGAAGTATCCTTGAAAACAGACTCACAGGTTTTTCTTTTCAGTGGAGGTCTTGCACAAGAGCCTTATGATGATCCGTTTGCAGGCTTTTTTAGAACTGAATACTCACTTTCTTTTGAGCCTTTTATATTAAATCTTAATATGTATATATGCGATATTGACTACCTTAGTCATAATGGAAGTTTTCAACGCAAAACCTTCCAAACAAATTTTAATCCGCAACTTCGCTTTAATTATTTTACAGGGATTCTTCGCTCAATAAAAATTGGCGCTACGTCATATATAGAATTAGAAAACGGAAGTGATTTTTTTGATACCCATACGTGGATATCGAGTTTTGATGTAGAAGCTGAAATTGATCTCCTGTTTCTTACAATTGAAATAGAAACTTCCATTTCGGATCTCCTCCTAGATGCAAAAAAAGAAAAAGGTTTTCTGAAAATACAAGAAGATAGCCTGTTAAAAGCGCAATCAAAAATTCTATTTCGCCCGTGGTATGGTTCTATAATTCAACGAATTTGGATCATTCAAGGATTCTATGAAAAAGAACCGTTTGACAAAGAAGATATTGGTACCTTAGGAGCAAAAGCACAAATTACAACAGAAAATCGCTTTGGAAAAGATTCTCTTTTAGAGGCAAAGCTTTTTGCTGAAGGATCCCTTTCTATTGATCCCGTTGAGAAAAATCCATCTTTTATATGTGGATTCAAACTTGAATACAGCATCAAAGGCATATCAATATCAGCACAAACAGAGACTAACCCAGCTAACAAAAATATTAAATCTGAGTTCTCTGTTCTGTACTCTTTTTGAAAAGAACTTTTATATTTGTTTCAATAGAGATTTTGAGCCTTCAATTATTAGAATTGTAAGAGTTTTTGATATCTGCTGAGCAGAAATATCAATATTTCCCTGCACAAAATCTGTATAGAGAGAAATCATTCCCCCTGCAAATAAATCAAGTAGTATTGAAAATTGAGGATCATTTTTCACCTTTGCAGGGACTGAATCATCGGTTGAAATGCGTTCTATAAGACTTTTTTTCACTTTGCTAATAAAATCCATTGAAAGAGTGTAGCATATAATTTCTTTATAAAATTTCATATTCTCAGAAAGAATAACTTCAAATTTTTCAAAGAAAGGAGTAGGCTCTGTTAAAAAATTAGTAAAATTAAAATCTAATAGAATTTCATTTATTTTTTGAAAAATTTCATCGGCAATTTCTTCTTTCACATCATTTGGATTTGTATAATGTGCATAGAAGGTTCCCCGATTCAAATCTGCCAAGCGAACAATATCTGAAACAGATATTTTGTCTGCTTCCTTTTGTTGCATAAGTTCAACATACGCTTCTCTAATTAGACGCTTAGATCTAATTGCACTTCGATACTTTGCTTTTTGTTTTTTAATTGGTTCTTCCATTTTGTGACCCCAGTAGAGTAAAAATATTTTTAAATACAAAAGCATTTTTCATATACAATGAAACACACTTTCTACATTCAAATATACTTCTTTTATACAAAATAGTCAACGGGTGAATGATTTTGAACACGAAAATATTTTGTTATTCTTCACGACTAGGGATTAAGAGAACTACACAAAAGCTAATGAACGGGATAAGTCAGCAAAATCGCAGTGGCTCGCTATGCGACCAAGCGTTTTTACAGATGATTCTGCTTTTAATGTTAACGCAGTTTTTATGTGGACAAACATGGCTTTTTCGTACAACATTCAAAGAAGTGGATCTTCAGAAAATACTGACCAAAGCGCAACATTGTTTAATGAAACAAACCCTGTAATGAATTTTAGTGATAAAACTAACAGTGCAAATTGGATTCATGAATTGGGTTTTGCATATGACATGGTAGATTTTATGAAAATCTATGTTCCTGTAAAAGTAAACATAAATGGTTCAGGCAAGACAAATTCTACATGGAAAGATACTTCTACAGACGTAACTACAGAAACAATTACAGAAAATATTGCAGGGAAATATATAAACGTTGACTTATCACCAGAGTTTATTTTTCCTGCTTCATATGGACCTGTTAATGAATGGAGTGCAGGCATAGGCTTTAATATGAATGTGTATAATCCAGGAGATGCAATAAACAGCACAACTACATCCGAAGGTGCAAGTCTTCTTCCTACTGGCGAAAGTAAAAAGGAAGTAAATACCGTATATGAAGACAGGTTACACTTTGGGGCAACCCTCAGTGCAGGCACTACAATGGAATGGGCAAAAGAAAAAATGACTTTTATTGTAGAACCAAGTGCAATGCTTACATACGATAGAAATCAAGGTGGAACTGCAATATCTACTACAAATTCTACTACAGTTGATGGGCAAACTACAAAAGCAGAAATAAAGACGTACGAACCTACTATTAATACTTTTACACCTGTTTTACATGCAGATGTTGGAATGGAAATTACACCTAACGACTGGTTTGCTTTACGACTGGGCTTTGCGTATAATATGGAATGGGTAAATACTTTTACAAGCCAATATGAGTCAGCGCTCGATAAAGAAATAAAAAGCAATTCTTCTGCCTTTGACTCTACTTTTGTTCCAGCCCTAGGAATGGGATTTATTATAGCAGAAGACTTTGAATTAGACTTTGATGTAAATTATAATTCAAGTTCTCTACTTAGCTTTTATACTTTTAATGTAACTGCTACATATAATTTTTAATGTTATGTAAATAATGCCAGAAAAATAACCCTGTTATTTTTCTGGCATTTGTAAATTTTACACATTTTTCCAAATCTACCACCCTTGCAAAACATTGTCTTTCGCACTACAATAAAGTTATGGAAAAAGTGCTTAAACAATATTTTGGCTTTTCTTCTTTTAGAAAAGGTCAAAAAGAAATAATAGAAACGGTTGTCTCAAAAAAGGA
>CAYJPS010000100.1:0-7817 GCA_964372135.1 uncultured Treponemataceae bacterium
CTTGACTTCCTGAAAAATGTGGGGGCATATGGGGGTATGAAAAAACAAAAATTCCAAACAAAATTTCCTAATATTCGGTACTACGAGCACTCTACTCGGAAAATGCGCAATGGACAAGCAGATAAATATTACTCCATTCGCCATCAGTACAAGGGGCGCACTATTGAAGAAGCTGACGGTTCTTACCCGCAAGTGAAGCTTTTGTACGCCGAGCAAAAGATATGCAGAAAAGCCTATGAACTAACACGAGAACTGGAACGTGAGCACGCTTCAAAGGAAAGGCGACACCAAATACAGATGACCTCTCAACATATACCACAATGCACCCCAGAAGCGGCTTATATCGCGCATTGGCAAAATATACGCCAGCACATCACTGTTGAAGACTACTCCCGTGTGGATTCCATGATTGCCCTCAGAATGCGAGCCACAGAACACAGCTTTGAGGCCGTGGCTCACGCTGTGCAAAATTGTGCCCCGGACATTCGCGAAAGCGAGCAACGCAGAAACTGGCCAGACTATGCCCAGCGCACAGCACGCTACGCCTTTGGCGTGGCTGGAGATTTGGATTTGCAGAAGAATGAGAAATATGTGGGGTATTGGCAGAGGATTGAGCAAGGCCAAGAAGCACAAAGTACAAAAAGCCTTGCAAAATTACGATAAGCAAATTGTACTTTAATCATAAACCTTAACCCTGTATGTACTACAGGCAAAACAGGATATGTGTATGAACACACAAACTATTATTGAACGCTTTAACGAGTATACAAGTCAAGGCGATGTTTTCTGCCAAGAAATGTTAAAAAGTATCAAAAAAGACGCAGAGTATGACAAGATTAAACCAGAAGAAAGTCCTTAGATAACCCTATACCCGAAAAATCACTTCTGCTGTGCAAACTATGCAAAAGATAGCTCCTACTGCAAAATTCTCCATATATAAAAGGGGGATTGTCATTTTTATCTATGGAAGATGGTGCTACTTTGCATGATACTGGAAAAAAACTGTTTTCCTCAGAGCAGATAGAAGAACAAGCCTTAGTCTATGCCCAAAAGAAATGGGGAAAAGATGTTGTTTTTAGGAAAAATATTATTTTAATTCCTCAATTAAAAAATGAATCTCATAACCTAGGCCTGTAGGCCAATTTTTTTTCGCAACAGATAATTTATAAATTCCTTGAATAATATCAACGGGTACAGCATTGCTAATAGCGTTTTCTATTTCTTGACTTAACGCTTTACCTGTTATTTTAATTGCTAGTATTCGTGAACTCTTTAATAATTCTTCATGTACATAGATTTTATCTGACGTTTCATATACATTTAATACCAAATATACTTTTTCGGCATTAGTATTGCTCTTTCCTTGAACATAGTAAGCTAAATTAGTTTTCCCATCTAGGTCCTTATAATTACTATTACAAAAATATCCAAAGCCGTCTGACTTATACCCATGTGTATCCAAACCATCAATGTCATTCAATGCATTGCAAGTCGTTGTAGCTTCAAAGGCATCACAATTCTGCTGAAAAAATACGAGACATATTACTAGTAAAAAAATTTTCATATATTCTTCCTTATCAGCTCGTTGAAAAAACTCTACTTAAGCCTTTACAAGTTATAATTTCAATGACTTAGAGTAAAAACATTATACACAATCGACTTTTTCAACAGACTGATAGAGCAAAAGTCGAACATCGAACAAGACAATTTTGATACGCAATATATCGCCGATTTGTACTAGAAATATTAGTTACATCAAATGAAACATAGCAAAGTGTAGCTTTTCATTATTTAAAAAAATTACTACAAAATGGTTTGAATCATATTAAATTCACAACAATATCAACTTTTTTAAAATCATTTTGGGCTACAGCGTCTAAGCCATTCAGATTCGGTTAGCCCCACTCTAGAAATATGGTTCGCATATTTATGCACTATTCGCTGTGTATGCAAATCTTTTAGTTGAGCAATAAATAAATACTTACACTCTGAATCATTCATAAAATAAATGTTAGCTTCATCTGTATTTGCTAAAACACATTTTCTTGTAGCGTCAGGTACAAAATGTTCAACATACGGAGATTCTTTATATAGAATCTCAAGAAAAATTAGTTCATCTTTTTCAAAAAATAAAATATCAAATTTATTTTTTGTTTCACTTTCAACTTTTTTTAGTCTCAAAAAAGAAAAATTACATCCAGATGAATTTAGGCGAACTGAATCGCATTGAGGCTGTATGCACAAAAAGTATTTTTCCTCAGACTCTATTTTTGTCTTTACAACACACCCTCCTTTCAGCGTAGGTGCTGTATTGTAATAATTAGATTTTTGTAATGTCAGATTTGCAAATAAATTATCAGACAATTGCGAATGTTGAAAAATCTTATTTGTAACTCCACTAATAAGATTTTTAAAATCTTTTGTATGTTTTAAAAGTAGTGGTATAGGGGTTATGTCAGAACACAATCCTTTTAAAATGAGCTCGTTAAAACTTTCTTGCGTAAAACTTAAATTTTCTTTTATATTTATAGGAAAAGTTATTTTATTTTCACAATAGCTTTGAATACTTTCAGGCGAAAGGTATTTAATAGCTTTTGAATCTTCCAGTATTGCTAATATTTCATCACAAATTAGTGGGTGTATATGATATTGTGTTTCATCAATTGGGTCAGATAAAATTCTGTGAGTTATATAAGCAGGATCCATTTTTTTAGAAAATTTACTTATCACAGCGTGGGTATTTTCCCTTATAGCGGCAAAAGATGCTAATACCGCATTGGGCAAAAGTCCAGATGTTACTTTTGAAAATTTATCAATTAAAATTTCAGGAAGTTCACATTCCTTTTCTTGATTTTTTTGAACTGCAATAAAATAAGTATTGCCACATTTCAAAATAGTATCTTCTTCGGGTGTCTGCGATATTTTATCTGAGTTTAATGATACTATTTTTTCTAAAATTCCAGACAAATCACTCTCAGACGTATAAATACAAATCAATTGTAAAGCATTTCCAAATGTTTTTTCAATCCGTCTTTCTATCAGACTTTTTGTTAATTCCTCGTCATCTTTAAGTTTCCAGTCGAGTATAACAATATCTGCGTTAAATGCACTCTCGATATTTTTATACAAAGTATCAGGAGATTGCATTAATTCTGAGTCTGGTTCAATTAAAGTACAAAGTATTTGCTTTTCTAAAAAAGCCCTTGTCAAGCTCTTATGGTCAATATAATTAACAGAAGGTGAATTTTCATTTTGCACACTCGACTTGCTAGAATTAGTATATCCACCATTTGTATATCCGCTTCTCCGAGTTGGTGTGTCTACTTTTTGTGGAACAGATAAAACCTTTTCATAAATTCTATCATCAATAACAACCGCTGTATTTAGGAAGCTTTGCAAGGCTTCTTGAGACTGTGTGATAAATTCGCTCATGATTTACTCCTCACTTTCTACAGGTGATATATGGAATTCTGCACCTTCTGAGGATTCCACAGTACAAAGATTATAGTCAGCTTGATTTAAAACACTCTTAGAAATAAATAGCCCTAAACCACGTCCACCAGGTTTTCGGGAAAAACCAGCTTCAAAAATTTCTTCAAAATCTCTCATAGGTATGCCTGCGCCATTATCTTTAATAACAAACGTTGATTCGTTTATAAAGTCAAGTGTAATCGTTGCATTAGCTTTATCTTTACACCAATAGGTCGCATTATCTATGAGATTTACAAAAACAGGATAAAAAGAAGATGGGTATCCATGTATCTCCGCCTTATTAAAAGCTGTCGTTGAGACTAAAGACACTTCATGTCGTACAAAGCGTTCTTTAAAGAGGTTTTGAATAAATTCAGCAACTTCTTTCCCTGTAATTTTTACAGCTTTACGCTGTAAGCGACGATGTAATGGTGTAAATAGAGTAAGATAGCCATCGAGATGGTCAAAGCTATTTCTTGTTTTTTGATAAAGCTCATTTAATGCAGGATTTACATCTGCCCATGTTTTTAATCGCTTTAAGTTCTTACGAATTGCAAGAATTGTAGAATTAAATTCATGGTTTATAATTTCAATAGCCATCCCAAGCTGTGTAAGCTGTAAATCTGCGTCAGCTTGCTCTTCTAGGTTAATTGCTTTTTGCTCAAGAGCTTCCATTTGGTCAAGAAAGTTACCCTCTTTACCTGATATATCAATAGCTTCAATTTGAGCTTGAATAGAGCGTAGGCGTTCACATTCATCTTCTTTAGTTTTTATAAGTAGTGATTCAAGACTTATTTGTTTTTCAACAATTTTTTCGTCACTTAAAGAGTTTACGTCTAATTTAGCTAAATCTGATTGAACTTCTGTTATAACAGTAGTAATTTTTTTAGAACTTTCACGAGCTATTTCGATAACTTTTTTTTGTAAATCGTTTACTTGGCTCTCAGTGTTCTTTTTTTCCTTTGATGTTAAATCTTTAGTTTCTTTTGTAAGAACATTAATCGCTGTTTCAATCCGATAATATTTGTCTAGCTGAATTGAAAATTCATGAGCATATTTATCGATTTTTTCTTTTATTTCTTGTCGTAATGGAGTAAAAATAGATGTTGATAATTTTTCGTACGAAGTTAGATAATCATTCCAATCTTTTAGTGTTTTCTTAGAGAACGCTATTCCACGAGGTTTAGCTATTAAATAAGTAGATTCAAAATTTGAAACTTTCCTTAGTGCCTCTTGTTCAAAATTTATAATTTTTTCTGAAGCACCTTCAAAATCAACATTAAAAGAAATTTTATTTAACTCATTTTCTATATTTTGCTTTATTATTTCAAGTGTTTTTTGGTGGGCTGCATTTTCAATGTTATTAAAAAAAATATCAAGATCTTTTTCAAACCTTTTTTTCTTTCCAGAAATTTGCTGCTCGCGTTTCTTTCTCAATTCATCAAGTCTTTTAAATTCATTCTTCTTCGTATCAAAATAGTTGTTTGGAGATTGAACTTGAAAAAAATCTTTTGCTAGCTGAACAAAAAAGTTTTTAAGAATTCCTTTGAATTGTCTATAAGCCTCGTTTTCTCTAAAGCCCTCTCTTCCAGCTTTTTCATACAGATTGTCATTTTCTCCTTGCATTAGGTTGACGACACCAAACATTCTTCTAAAAGAAAAAAAGTAATCAGAAGCGCGTTTCGTTCTATTTCTTTCGATGTCTAGCCAATCATAGTCGTTATTGCCATATGGGAGGATGCGAATATTGTTGCGATACACATATAGTCCACCAAAAAGGTTCATTTTTTGAATTAAGCGAAACCATTCCTCTTGTTCGATTAGACTTGCGTACGCTTCACCTTGCACTGATGCGAAATTGACTGAAAAGGCACCACATTTTGTCTTATTTCCTCTGCTTTCTTTCCATACAATTTGATGATTTTCTGTAACGTTACCGTAAACGCAAATAGAACCTTTAAACTGTCCGTATTCATCAAATGTACCGCTTATCTGATGGTCTGCCTTTTCAAATTCCTTTGGTGTAAAAAAAGCTTGGGGCTCTATTAAGTCCTCAGAGTAGTCTTCTGTTTTATGATATCTGAAACGCGTATCAAGCACAGGCTTTGGGTGGTTTGGTGTCATCGTGTTACTGAAGCCAGCTAACATCCTTACAAGGTCACTAGCTTTATCAGTATCATTTATTTCGATAGAGTCGCTAACGAGAGAAGATGCTGGCTTGATAATAAAATGAGTTCCATGCCCCTTTCCCTCTAAGCTTAAGTCTTGAACATAGTTGTTTACTTCAAACGGATCAAATTGAAATAATGCTAAATCAGCTAAAATTTGTTTCCTACTACTAATTGGAATAATTTCTTTTAATCGTAGAACATTTTGACGATAGTCTTCTACCATACTAGCTAAGTCATTCGCTGTAGGCAAATCACCAGCTGGAAACGTTCGCACTGGAATTTCAATTTGGTCTAAATCAAGCCCTGGACATTCAAATAGTTCCCAATGAATAAAAGCCGCTACCAAATCATGGAGACCGTCTTCACGCTTTGCTCGAGATAATATTAGTAATTGTTTACCTAGAAGAGCAATAGCAAGACGACCAATCCCTTTTTCACCTAAAAGAGGTCGAGAGCTTTTCTGCATGTCAATAGCTGGTAAATTTACATGGCGGCTACCAACCTTACTTTCTGTTCCGAGGGTAAGCCAACGCTGTAAAAAATCCTCTTTAGTCATTCCAACGCCATCGTCACGAAGAATAAAGAGGTTATCAGACTTATAATAGTCAATTTCAGCTCGGTCAGCATACGCATCATGAGCATTTTTGAAAAGTTCACTTATAGCTGTTGGAATACCAGCAATTTGTTGGCGACCGAGCATGTCTAATGCGCGAGCACGAGCTTTAAAGTTTGCCATGTTCTTGCACCATCTTTATTATATGTTCACCGATTTTTTGAGATAAAAGAGGGGGTACAGCATTACCGATTTGTCTTGCCAAACTTGCAATACTACTTCCCCAAAAATAGTAGTCCTTTGGAAAAGTTTGAAGAGCTGCACCTTCACGAATCGAAATAGCTCTATTATCCTCTGGGTGTCCAAATCGCCCATTTGATAAGCTATAAAATTTTGTTGTCATTGTAGGAGCTGGAGAGTCCCACTTCATTCTGCCATATACATCATTAAAAAAATCATCTTTCCCTTTGTATGCATTAATTTGTAATGCTTCATCATCTTTCCAGTGATGTCTTGTTCCACCATTTTTTGGTGTCTTTTTAAGTCTTAAAATATTTATTTCCCTTAAACCTGCGACAATATGTTGAAATGATGTATCATCTCGATTGCCAGCTTGTACGCTTGGAAATCCATTTTTCTCCCCGATTACGTCAGAGACATGCACCACTTTATTAATTGGTAAGGGTAGCGAAACCTGCTTTAATACTCGCGACGCAATAAGTACAAACCTACGACGATGTTGAGGAACTCCATATTTACTTGCATCAAGAATTCCATATGTAAATACATAGCCGCTTTGCTTAAGAGCATTTAAGAACTTTGGCAGATAACTTTCTTTATTAGTTAAGATTCCTTGGACATTTTCAAGAATAATAAACCCAGGCAAGAAATGCTCAACAAATCGTTGAAATTCTTTGAGTAAAAAAGCAGTTTGTATACTTTTTGACTTAGATGTACAGATTCTGCTCCAATACTGGCAAGGACTACACCCTACAAAAATTAAATTAGGGTCATTTGGTTGGATTTTGATAAGCTCAGCAAGGGTTTCCCCTTGTAATTCAGAGATATCATATTTCAAGAATATTGCGGAAGGATTATTCTTTTCGTATGTTTGCGCACATGATTCAGCATTGTCTATTCCTGCAAGGACATTTATCCCAGCTTGCGAAAGGCCGTACGTCATTCCACCTGCGCCACAAAAAAAATCTACCGCTTTAAAAGGGGAATGGGGAATTTTAGCCTTGCTCAATATTCTCTTCATTTGTGCACACTTACATAAAAAATAGTTTTTTGCAAGTATAAAGCCACGCATTTACAACGCGTTAATTTATCATAAAAATATTAGCTTGATACCCTCTCCTGCTTCATGCACGTTGTGTCGCTAGTTCAGACAAAGTTTTCACGTAGAGAAAATCTCTTAGCAATGAAACAAAGCATGGCCTATTTTGGGTTTGGGGTGTATTATTTCATCAAATGTTATTACTACGCCGCAACACACGGTTCCATAAAGCAATCAAGGAAGTGCTCATTAACAGCCTTATTTGATATATTTCTTCTTTCGCATAAACTATAAAGCTCTTCAACCGCAGAATATGGAAAATATTTTGTATTTAAAGAGCGAA
>CAYJPS010000101.1:0-7720 GCA_964372135.1 uncultured Treponemataceae bacterium
TGCATTTGAGCTTGAAGAGCTATCATTTTTGCTTGTACTTCATAGTTTTTTAATGATATTATTTTTTCTAACGAAACATCGAGTTGTGCTCCTAGATTTTCAATTGTTTTTGATAAAAAATTAAGCTCCTCAATATCAGTTTGAATCGGAATAAAATTTTTATGTTTTTGTAAATCAATATTTTCAACATTTTTACACATAATATTAATAGGCTCTGACATTTGCGCAGAAATTTTGTTGGTAACATTCATTATTATTATAATCGTTACAATATACAACGCTATTGAAACGAGTAAAAAATATAAAAAATTGCGGTAATATGATGC
Source organism: uncultured Treponemataceae bacterium (assembly GCA_964372135.1). Lineage (GTDB taxonomy): Bacteria > Spirochaetota > Spirochaetia > Treponematales > Treponemataceae > CAYJFX01. The sequence continues at coordinate 327 of CAYJPS010000101.1, forward strand.
AAGTGAAATTGAATAAACAGTTGTAATATTATTTTCAAATAATTGATTTACAAAATAATAATCTCCATCTTTTATAAAACGTCCTGAAGTTGTTGAAACATATTGTGTACTGTCATCATCTTCAGTATACAGTAAATTTCCATGTTTATCATAAATACTCATTTTTATATGCACGGAGTTTGAAACGGTAAGATTTTCCATTTTAGCATCAAAAATTGATTTTGGAATAAGCACTTCTAAAATAGCACTACCATCAAGAAACTTATTTCTATGATCCATACTACGGGCTAGAACAATAAAAGATTCCTTTTGCTGAAACTCTACCGGGAAAAGTTCCAAATAACTATTATTTTCCAGAGCAAACACAGAAGGATGTTCATTACGAACAAAGTCTGTATACCGATTTTTTGAATAATCTTTAGTTGATTCAAGACCAAATCTATCACCAAGCCAAATATAATAATCATTATTAACTGCAATTCCTACATTGTACTCGTTTAAATACATTTCATATGCAACCTGAAATAAAGCAGAAAAATCTGATGTTGTACTTTCATTTGCCTCATAGTGTTTTGGAAGATCTACAATTGATGTTTGAACAAAAACATCTGAGGTTATTAAATCTTTTGAAAAGGTATTAATAGTTTGAAAATAGTTTTCAATGTTTGTATCTAATCCCTTAATTACTTGTCCATAGGTATTAGTAATATCGCGATTCACTACGAATCCAACATATAAAAAGGTTGCAAGCAAAATAACCGTTAAGCAAATGAGAAATCTTTTCATGTACGTTCTATACAATTTATTAGCCAAAGAGTAGGTTTTCATTTGCTTATTATACCATAGGAAAGATTTTTCTCCAGTGTTTTACACAAATTTTTTATAAAAATCCTGCATATTAATCGTTGTTGATTTTAGCCTCGATTCTTCTGCCGCAAATGCTATAAGATGGCTATTTAAAGACTCTTTTGCAGATGAAAGTGAGTATTCTCCATTGGTTTCAACCGTTTTTAAAAACCCTTTCATAAATTTTTCATCGCTTCCGCTATGCCCTGAAAGCGGTGTTTTGATATCATACACTGTTTTAGTTCCGGTTAAAAAATCAAATACTTCTATTTCATTTTTTTCCATATTTCCAAGAATTTGCCCTTTAGTTCCCATTACATTAATAATTCTACCACCATCATAGGTAAAGGCGCACATAGTAAAACTCACCGTAATTCCATCTTCAAATTCTAAATTTACTACTTGGTGGTCAACTACATCATTATCACATTTATACACACATCTACCATATGGCCCGCTTTTTAATGCTTCGGCAACGGCTTCATTAGTGTTCTCAGGTGCAACCACGGTTCTGATTGTATCGGAGTACCATTCTTTATCGCCAAGATATATTTTTTTTGCACTATATGGGCAAGCATCTTCAATTTTGCAGTCAACTAAGCACCTTGTTCCACTACCAACAGGCGCTTGGTCTTCTTTAAAATGTTTAAGCGAGCCAAAAGAAGATACTTTTTTACATTCTTTGCCGAGCAGATAGTATAGAATATCCATATCATGGCAAGATTTTGCTAAAATCATAGGATTTGATTCTTTTGTATTACGCCAGTTTCCACGTACAAAACTATGTGCTTGGTGCCAATAAGAAACACACTCCGTATGTTGAATTGCCACAATATCACCAATTTTTTTCGTATCAATTATTTCTTTTACCTTGCTAAAAAACGGAGAGTAGCGTAGCACATGGCATATTGTAAGTGTTTTACCGTATTTTTCAGCATATTCGCTCATTTCAATGCACTCTTTTGCACTTGGTGACATCGGTTTTTCACAGAGCACATGATAGCCCAACGATAAAGCTTTTTTAACAGGATTTGTGTGATAATTATCTTGAGTACAAACGAGAGCGCAGTCTGCAATTTTTCCTTTCTCAAAAAGTTCTGCATCATTAATAAAGCACATATCATCTGCAATGCCATGTGCTTTTACAAACATATCTCTACTTTTTTCATTTGGCTCTGCCACTGCCACAAACTTAAATTCTTGTGGATAATCAAGTGCATATTGTGCATATACATGGGCTCCACGTTGTCCTGCTCCAATTAAAACTGCTGTAATCATACCTTATCCTTTTAGTGACCCTGATACCAGTCCGCTAATAATATATTTTTGTCCAATTAAGTAAACAATAATTATCGGTGCAATTGCATAGAGTATTGCAACACTAACCAAATTCCAACTTGCTGTAAATGTTCCAAAAAAGCTGTATACCTTTTGTACAATTACCGCATAATCGGGGTTTGGCAAGGTATATAGCGGAACTTGAAAATCATTCCATACATTTAAAAAATTAATAATAAATACCGTAACAGTAACAGGTTTTAAGAGAGGAAAAATAATTTTTCCAAACAATACAAAGGCAGAGCACCCATCTATAACCGCAGCCTCATCTAATTCTTTTGGAATTCCAGAAACAAAACCATAAAACAAAAATACACTCAAGGGTAATATTAACGCAGTGAAAACAGCAATGGTACCAACTAAAGAATTATACAGTTGCAGTACACGTAAGACCTTTACAATTGTTACAAGACTAACTGGTACCATTAATCCCACTGCAAAATAAGAGTATAAAAATTTATTAAACTTTGTCCTATTTCTGCTTAATACAAATGCACATGTTGCGGAAACTGCAATACTTAGTACAACAGATATTGTACTTACCATTAAACTATTCAAAAGTGATTGAAAAATATCCCCTTGCTCCCAAACGGTGGCAAAATTTTCAAAATGCCATTCTGTTGGCAATGAAAGTTCCATATTTATTGCTTGTGCTTTTGTTTTAAATGAATTAAAAAGCACAATTAAAAAAGGAACAATAACAATTAAGGACAAAAGCCAAAAAAATATTTCTCGTACAATTAAACTTCTTCTTTCTATATTCATAGCAACCTACTCATCATGATTATCACGGATCTTTAAAACAATAAGCCCCGCAAGTGCCGTAATAAAAAATAATATTACACCATATGCAGATGACAATCCGTATAGTTTTTTTCCAAATTCGCTGTATACAACCGTATTTATAAGCTCGGTTGAACCGTTTGGGCCTCCGCCTGTTAAAACAAAAATAATGTCAAAGGCTTTTAAACCTTGAGATAAGGCTAACAACAGATTAATTATTAGCGTCGGAATCATTCTAGGAATTGTTATATAAAACAGCGATTGTAATTTTGAGGCTCCATCAACGGAAGCAGCTTCGTAAAAAGTATGGTCTATAAGCTGCAAACCTGCCAAATATATTACCATGTTAAAGCCGGCTTGCCTCCAAATTTCAACAAACATTGCTGTTCCCAATGCTGTTTCTCTTGTTGTAAGCCATGCTCTTGTGTATTCTTCAAGTCCAAATGTTGTTATTAATTGATTAAAAAAACCACTTCTCATAAATATAGACCCAAAAATAAGCCCAATAATTAAAGGGGAAAGTATGGAAGGCAAAAAGAAAATTGCACGCAATATATTCCTTGTTTTTAAGCCCTCGTTAAATGCAAGTGCTAATACAAATCCTATAACATTTTTTAATACCGTAGTTATTAAAGCAAAATATATTGTTCTAAGTATAACTACTGAAAGTTCAGAATCTTGAAAGATTGTGACATAGTTTTTTAAGCCAACCCACCGTGCAACTTCATTTGTTAATCTAATAGCGTTCCAGTTTGTAAAAGAATAATAAAAGTTAAGAATTACAGGAACAATAAATAATAATGTATATAAAAAAAGTGCGGGAATTGTAAAATAGGTTTTATATAGTTTTTTTGTGTACATACACACACTCCAAAAAAAGTACAAGTAGCTTTCTCAGCTACTTGTACTGTGTTTAGTAATTACAAAGTATCAAACATTGTTGCTCTGTATTCGTCTACATTTTCTATAAATTCTTCAGGGCTTGTTGTTCCTTCAGCCATACCTTGTAGGTATTTATACACATCTGGACTCCAATAAAGTACGTCTTTAATAAACATTGTAACTGGCAATCTTTCTGTTCTGTCAAGTATATCAATTGTTGCTGTTGTTGAACTCACACTTTCAACATCTTTAAATGCTGCTGTAACTAGATCTGATCGTGCTTCATAATATGTTTCAAGATTATCATCGCGTGCTAAGAAATCTAAGTATACTTTGCTTGCTTCAATGTTTTTGCTGTTTACATTGATATACTTAGAAATACCACCGCCGTTATTTACAGCTGTTTTGTTGTCTAATAATGGAACTGGGAACATTCCAAATACGTCTGTTGCACCATTTGCTGCAAGTTCTGCAGCATAAGCAGAATAGGTAAACATCATTACAGTATCTCTGTTTTGGAATGCAGGATAACTACCAAACCAGTCTTCTGCTTGTCCATCATTTGTAAAATACTTTGGTTCATTTCCTTGTTTTGTGGAAAGCAATTGTTGAATTTGTACTAAACCTTTTTCCATTGAATCAAAGTCGGCATATTTATTATCCTTGCTACTGTTTAAGTACTCTGCATAATCTGCTCTTTCTTTAGCTAGAGCAGGTGTAAGACCGTATACCCAACTTTGTGTGTGCCATACACCGTTAAGACCTTCATATAAAGGAGTTACACCAAGTGAAACTATTTCATCACAAAGTGCAATAAACTCATTCCATGTTTCAGGTACTTCAAGACCGTTTTCTTCAAAAAATGTTTTGTTGTAAAGAACACCTTCATAGTCCAAGCCCCATGTGCTAAATCCAATTTGTTTTCCCTCATACGAGTTTACAACTGTTGCCCATTCTTCTTGACGTGAAATCCAATCTTCATTTGATAAGTTAACTGCTACATCAGGGATACCTGCTGAAATCATTTCAGTTCCGGCACCGTGCATAAAAATATCAACAGCATCGCTTCCACCAGCAAGCATGGTTCCAAGAAGTGTTGTATACCCGTTATCAGGCACAACGTTTACTTTTACAATAATGCCGGTTTCTTCTTCAAATTTTGCTATTAATTCCCTGTCTACATCTTTAATCCAGTTTTGAGAAGCCATGAGGTTAATTTCTGTTCCCCGTAAACTTTCAGGGTCAGTTTCTTTGTCGTTGTTTCCACCGGCAAAAACCATTCCAAAAGCAAGCACTAAAAGCATTGCAACCAATGTAATTTTTTTCATAAATTCCTCCACTATGAAAATATTTGTAATGAGCACGAATCCGTCCAAAAAAATTGAATGTATCCTTGCTTTATTGTTTTATTATCATGCATAAAGGAGCATTTGGAAACTCACAAAAATGACTAAAAAGGTGGATTTTTTTTACCTTTTTTAAAATATCTATACAACTGGGCTATAAAGTCATTTTTAAAACTACTTCTTCTTTTGCTTTAAGGAATTGAATTATACAAAAATCTTGTTGTAGCGGGTTGCCATCAATTAGTTGTACAAACGAGGGAAAAACTAGCACAACTTCTGAATCTTTTGGCGACAGCAATGTTGCAATTACTTCTTTTTTTTGTATATCCCATGAAATTGAAATCTTTATATTTCCTATTGCACAGAGATTTTTTACTTTGCCCTTTGAAAATGATGTTGGAAGAGCAGGCAAAATTAAAATGTTGTTATCATAACTTTGTAAAAGCATTTCATTTATTGCAGAACAAAAACCCATATTTGCATCGAGTTGCACGGGAGATTCTTTTGGCGTTTTTAATCCAATTCCCATATTTCTCCAGTCGTTATGAATCGTAAAAAAATTAGAAAGCACACAAGACTTAGCAATATAATTCAAACAATCCAATGCTGCATCTCCATTTTTCATTCGAGCATATACATTTGCCATATGTGCTAAAGACCAACCCGTTTGCTCATGCAAGCCTATAACCAAACGTCTGTCTATAGCCTTTACTGTTGCCTCATACAATTCTGTATTTTTTTCTTTTCGAATTTCGCTACCGGGGAAAAAAGGATATATATGAGACTGGTGCCTATGATGATAATTATCTTTATAAAAGTCATGAATCCACTCTTTTAATGCACCATCTTCATTTATTTCGTATTGGGGTAGTTTTGAAAGCATTGTTTTCCACTTTGATTTTTTTTTATTATTACAGCCACATAGCTCACTCCCCCGTATGATGTTTGTTAAAAGCTCTTTTACAACTGCAATATCTATTGTAGCATTGATAGTTGTTTCCATTGCTACTAAAAGATCATCATCATTTTGCCAATAATTACTGGGAGTATTTTCAGGCGAGTTTGACGGAATTGCCATCAAAAAACCATGCTCATCTTCAATTAAAAAATCCTCATAAAAAAGTGCAACTTGCTCCATAAATGGCAATGCCCTCGTTTTTAAGAAATATTCATCCTGTGTAAAAAGGTAGTAATCAAAATAATGTTGTGCAATCCAAGCTGCGGCTGCGGTAAAGTGAATGATGTGCGGATATACATGTTTTAAAAGTCCACTTTCGGGTGTTGTAGGAGCGGGAATAAAAATCCCCCTACACCCATAAAGATTCTTCGCGTTAGTTTTAAAATCATCCATCATGCTATCAATATAGTCAAATAATGCCATGAGTGTGCTTGGAATATTACCACTAAGTGCATGCCAATACATCATTTGAATATTTTCATTTGCCATGTTAAAAGCCCATAGCCCCTCATAACTTCCACACCAAAGTCCATACAAATGGCATGGAAGGCCACCCTCTTCTTTCGATGAAGAAATTAGTAAATATCGTCCATACAGCCACATTTTTTCTATCATTTCCAAAGACATTTTATCTTTGTATGCAGTTCGTAAAAGCATTTCATTTGAAGTATTTTCTGTATCAGAAAAAAGGTTTAATGTTGCAGATGTCAATAAGCCCTTATGGATTTCTGTGTGCTTGCGTAGCAAAAAATTATAGTCTGTAGGCATATTTTTTAAATCGTGTTTTAGTTCATCAACTTGAGAAACATCACCCACAAACAGTTTTACTAACACTGTAAGTGCCGAAACATTTTTCACTGTTGCAGTATTATTATCAAAAATGACTTGCCCATCATCATTCACATACTTCGCTACAGCACCGTATGTTTCACCATCGTCTTTTTCACAAATAAAAGTTAAAAACTCACCATCATGCTCATTTTCAATTATTTGTGGAAGATAGGCTCTAGTATCCATTATACCTTTGGGAATATCATTAATGTCATGATGAGTGAATTTTAGTTCGCCTAAAAAATCACTTCCGGAAGTTTCTTTTATTTGAAGTACAACAACATCATGAGAACGCGAAACAAATAGTTTTCGCATCAAATTCTTTTGTCCATCCTTCCAAGAAACGGTTACTTCCCCACTTTGCATATCAAGATATCGCTTATAATTTGAAAAAGCATGCTCTGTGTGCA
>CAYJPS010000102.1:0-7692 GCA_964372135.1 uncultured Treponemataceae bacterium
AGAGATGTAGTAATAGTTTCGATAGATGCTGAACAAGCTGCAGTTGACTCACTTATAGATGGAAAATTAAATTGCGTAATTGAATGTAATCCAAAGATTGGAAATGAAATAATGCAATTGGTTATAGATTTGGTTGATGGAAAGTCAATTGTTCGTACGGAATATGCCCCAACAGCTATTTTTGAAGAGGGAATGGACGTAAACTCTATTTCACCTCGTGGATATTAAGATGCGTGAAATTCTCAAAAGTATATTTTATCGAATTCTATCATCTACAAGCCTAAAAAAGAAATTAAGCCTTTCGTATATTCTCATTATTGCGTTATTGCTTATTGCACCTATTTTCATGTTTTCCTTTTCACTTTTTCAAACTGTTTCATACGATAAGTTAATAACTAATGTAAGTTTGGCGAATAGGCTCAACCAAACAGTTCGAACTGATATTACTAATGAAGTGTGGAACATTGTTGCAGGAAATGAACGATTTGTTGATGGCGATCAATATGAAATAATTGATGATATACGGCTTTCTTTAGAAGAAATATTATTGTCAACCAACACTGAAGAAAATCAGCAATACTTAGAAGTAGCTAATCGTGCATTAAACACCGTAGAACGATATGTAATTCAACTAGGACGTCAAATAGATCAAGATGCTTCATATTACGACAATGAAAAAATATTAGAGGAAATTAGGGGTGTAACTGACCTAATGTACGATATTCTACAAGAATACATTGTAGCCGAAACGGAGTCAACGGCACTTGCAAATGAATCATTAAGACAGTCTATGATTATTTTTTTGATTGCGAACTTACTGGTAATTTGTTTTGTAACAGTATTTGCAAGAATTGCACAACGAACGGTATTAGAAAATATTTCATACCCTCTACAAGAACTGGAAGAGCTTTCAACACAAATTGCATTAGGGAATTTAGATGCTCGAGCTGAAATACCACAAATTGATGAGTTGACATCTCTTTCAAAAAACTTAAATGTGATGGCAGAAAAAATTAGCCTTTTAATTAAAAAAAGCGTAGAAGAACAAAAAAATCTACAAAAAGCTGAAATGCAATCACTTCAGGCACAAATTACACCTCACTTTTTGTACAATACATTTGATACCATTATTTGGTTGGCTGAAGCAAAAAAAACTGAAGAAGTAACTGAAATTACACGTGCGTTTTCAACTTTTTTCCGTATATCTTTAAGTAAAGGTAAGGACTGGATTACTGTTGAACAAGAGTTTGAACATATAAGAAGCTATCTAACTATTCAAAAAATTCGCTATAGAGACATTCTCGATTATGAAATATTCTTTGAACCTGAGTTGGCAAAACTCCCGATGTTAAAGCTTGTCCTTCAGCCACTTGTTGAAAATGCTTTATATCATGGTATAAAAAACAAACGTGGTAAGGGAAAACTTATTGTTAGTGGAAAAAGAGAAGATGATCAAATGGTTTTTACAGTTTGTGATAATGGAATAGGTTTTCAAAAGGAACGTTTAGAAAAAGTTATCTCAGAGATGCAAAGTGATACAGGTTCAGAAGATTTATCATCCGTATATGGACTATATAACGTGAATAAAAGATTACAATTGTATTATAGTGAACAAAATTGCATTTCGATTGAAAGTGTATATAAGAGCGGAACAACAATTTCTTTTTATGTACCAATGGAGGGTGTAGGTGTATAAAATATTTTTTGTAGATGATGAGATTATAATACGTGAAGGTTTTCGCACTTGTATACAGTGGGAAGAAACCCCTTACACTCTCGTTGGAGAAGCACCAGACGGAGAAATTGCAATTGAAAAAATACAAGAGCTCAAACCCGATATTATTATTACAGATATAAAAATGCCCTTTTTGGATGGTATAGAACTATCTAGAATAGTCAAAAAGATTATGCCTTGGGTACACATTATTATTCTATCAGGGCATGATGAATTCACATATGCAAAAGAAGCTATTTCAATAGGTATTGATGAATATATTTTAAAACCGTTTTCCGCAAATGATGTTATTGAAGCACTAAGAAAAGTTGCGATAAAAATAGAAGAGGAGAAGAATCAAGCGTTTGATGTCGCAAATTTGCGTCAGCAAATAAAATCGCAAGAAAACATCATAAAAGAAAATCTACTATCGTCAAGTTTACATAATGAAAAAATGGAAAATACTTCGACTGAAGATCTTGCAATTTTACAAAATGAATCCATGCTAGATAATCTAAAATATATTCTTAACTCAGATATAGACACCGTTATTGAACAATATGCAACCTTACTTGGAAATAATCCATTACAATTATCGATTGTAGGCTCATACCTCCTTGTTGATATTATTGTAGCATCTACAAAAATAATCGAAGAGCTTGGAGGAGAAGTGAAGAATGTATATCCATGTATGACATCACACGAGTATGTTGCTAATGCAATTACTTCCGTAGATACCTTTGTAAAGGAATTACGAACCCTGTTGAAAGCTGTCATTTCTTTTAGAGATTCTTTTTCAACAAGTAGATACTCTGATATCATATTGAAAGCAAAAAAATATATTGAAATGCACTATGCAAATAATACTATTTCATTAAAAACAGTTGCGTCTCATGTGCATATGAGCCCAAATCATTTTAGTTCTATTTTTTCACAAGAAAGTAATATGAGCTTTATAGAATACGTAACAAGCGTAAGAATTGAACATGCAAAGCAAAAACTAATAGCAACGCAATTGAGAGCTTCAGATATAGCTTATGCTGTAGGATTTAGCGACCCACATTACTTTAGTGCAACTTTTAAAAAAAATACAGGCTTCACACCAAGTGAATATCGTGAAAAAGAAAATAATTAACCTAAAATCGTAAAAATTTAAACCTTTTAATAAATTGCGTAAAAAAATCAAAGAAATTCATATTTTTTTTCATGTACGTGTAAGTCATTTGGCAGTAATATGACAACACATAAAAACTTTGGAGGAAAAGAATGAAAAAAATTATTAGTATTCTTTTAGTTCTCTGTGTTGCTTTTACTGCATTTGCTGGTGGAAGTAATGATGGTTCAGGGGACAAATTAGTTGTTGGATTTGCTCAAATTGGGCAAGAATCAGGTTGGCGAGATGCAGAAACTGCTTCAATTCAATGGCATGCTGCACAAAATCTTGATACAATCGAATTAAAGTTTTCTGATGGACAACAAAAACAAGAAAACCAAATTAAAGCTATTCGCTCATTTATTACTATGGGAGTAGACGTTATTGGTGTTGCACCTGTTGTAGAAACAGGTTGGGATGCAGTATTTACTGAAGCTAAAGAAGCTGGAATTCCTATTGTTTTAGTTGACAGAATGGCAGCAGTACCAGATGACTTGTATGCAACATTTATTGGTTCAGACTTTATTCTTGAAGGAAAAAATGCAGCTATTGAAATGGCTAAACTTTTAGATGGAGAAGGAAAAATTGTAGAACTTGAAGGTACCGTAGGTGCTTCAGCTGCAAATGATCGTAAAACAGGTTTTCATGATGAAATTGCTGCTAGTTACCCAGGTATCGAAATTCTAGCATCACAAACTGGTGACTTTACTCGAGCAAAGGGTAAAGAAGTAATGGAATCATTCCTAAAAACATACGGCAATGAAATCAAAGGTGTTTACGCACATAATGATGACATGATGCTTGGTGCAATTGAAGCTATTAAAGAAGCAGGATTAAAACCAGCTGTAGATATTAAAACTGTATCTATTGACGGTGTTCGCGGAATCTTTGAAGCAATGGTTGCAGGCGAAGCAAACGTAACTGTTGAATGTAACCCTGCATTAGGTCCACAATTCTTTGAAGTAGCTCAAACTTTAAAAGATGGTGGAACTGTAGATAAATGGGTAAAATCAGAAGAAGGAATTTTCCGAGCTGAAACAGCTGCTCAAGATATTTTAGTAAGAACATACTAAAAAATATATAATGCCTCACTATCCTTTAGTGAGGCATTATTTTTTTAAATAATGGCGTACAATATGAAAGATCACAATCTCTTAGAGATGAAAAATATTCGAAAAGAGTTCCCTGGAGTTCTAGCACTTAACAATGTTGAGTTTAGTTTGAACGGTGGAGAAATACGAGCTCTTTTAGGCGAGAATGGAGCCGGTAAGTCTACTCTTATTAAAGTTCTCACTGGTGTAGAACCTATGGATGAAGGTTCAATCATTTTTAATAATCAAAGTATTCATCCGAAATCTGTTTTAGAAACTCTAAAACTTGGGATAAGCAGTGTTTATCAAGAAGTTAATCTCTGTCCAAATTTATCGGTAGCAGAGAATATATATATTGGCAGAGAACCTACTAAAAAATCTGGTCGAATAGATTGGAATAAAATGTATGAAGATACCAAAATTCTTCTTAAAAAATTTGGCATTGATATAGATGTCAAAAAAAAATTAGATAGGTATTCTATTGCAATTCAACAAATGGTTGCTATTGCTCGTGCAATTGATATTAAGGCAGACATCCTTATTTTGGATGAACCTACTTCAAGCCTTACAATCGTTGAAACAAAAAAACTATTTGAAACAATGAGAATGCTCAAAGAAGAGGGTGTTGCTATTATTTTTGTAACTCACTTCTTGGAGCAAGTATATGAAGTAGCTGACAGTATTACAGTTTTAAGAAACGGTGAATATGTAGGAACCTACCAAACCTCCGAACTTCCACATGTGGAACTTGTTGGTAAAATGATAGGTAAAGACTATTCTGAGTTAGGTAGTGTAACACATGCAGAAATCACTAATGATGAGCAAAGAGAAATACTTGTAGAAGCTCAAGATGTAAGCACCGGTTACATAAGCAATGTTGATTTGAAAATTGCCAAAGGTGAAGTACTCGGGTTTTCGGGTCTTTTGGGTTCAGGAAGAAGCGAAATTGCACGCCTTCTTTTTGGAGCCGATAAAAATATTTCGGGCGATATATCAGTAAACGGAAAAAAATCTCAAATAAATACTTGTTTAGATGCAATTAAAAATGGTTTTGCTCTTTGTCCAGAAGATAGAAAGCTTGAAGGAATTATTGGCGATTTATCAGTAAAAGAAAATGTTATTCTAGCATTGCAAGCAAAACGTGGATTGTTTAAGCCAATTAATCATAAGGAAGTTGAAAACATAACTCAGGAGTACACCAAAAAGTTTGCAATAAAAACTTCATCATCTGAGCAGCTTATTAAAAACCTCTCTGGGGGCAATCAACAAAAAGTAATACTAGCTAGGTGGATGGCTTCAAACCCAGTATTATTGATGCTTGATGAGCCAACACGAGGGATTGATATTGGTGCAAAGATTGAAATTCAAAAAATTGTTGTAGAAACAGCAAAAAAAGGAATGTCAGTTGTGTTTATTTCTTCGGAAATTGATGAGATTCTCAGATGTAGCTCAAGAATTCTTGTATTAAAAGACAAGAAAGAAGTAGCAGAATTAGTAAATAACAATATAAATGAACATACAATAATGAAATATATTGCAGGGGTATCAAATGACTCTTAATACATTAAAAAAACAAATGTGGTTTTATCCCACAATTATATTCTTTCTTATACTACTTGCTAATGGTGTGTTTTTCTCTTGGGATTTCTTTTCAATCTCAATAGTGGATGGACATCTTTATGGTCGTATAATTGACATTTTTCGAAATGGTAGTAAATTAATACTGCTTGCGCTGGGCATGACGATGGTACTTGCTACAGGTGGTACTGATATTTCTGTTGGATCTGTTATGGCAATATCTGCAACAATTGCTTGTGGTGTTGTAAGTGGCCAAGTTTTACCGTATTTGGGAGGGAGTGTTCCTTTAGCTATAGTGCTCGCACTTATTGCAGGTACACTTTGTGGACTATGGAACGGTTTTCTAGTTTCTATTGTAAAGATACAGCCCATCGTTGCAACTATGATATTGATGGTTGCAGGGCGTGGAATTGCACAGTTAATTGCAGATGGAAAAATTCTAACCATTAACTCGGATGCATATTACTATCTGAATGGGGGATACGTTTTTGGTCTTCCAATGCCTCTGTTAATAGCTGTATTCTTTTTAGTAATTCTTGCAGTTTTTACACGGAAAACAGCATTTGGTCTTTTTGTTGAAACCACAGGGTGTAACCCCGTTGCAGCAAGGCTGGTAGGAATTCCTGTCAGTAAGTTGAAAATTGCAATATATGGTTTATCAGGATTTATGGCCGGTATGGCAGGTCTTATTGAAAGCGCAGGAATTAAAGGAGCCGATGCAAATAATGCAGGGCTGTTAATTGAAATGGATGCGATACTCGCAGTAGCAATAGGTGGAACCTTTTTATCTGGCGGTAAATTTTCATTGGTATCAAGTGTAATAGGTGCTTTGATAATACAAAGCATTACTACTTCAGTGTACGCAATTGGAGTACCACCCGAAACAACACTTGTTGTGAAAGCTCTGATAGTAGTTGTAATTTGCTTAATACAATCAACAGAGTTTAAAGCATCCTTTCAAGGATTTATAAACAAAACAAAAAAAGGATATGCACGATGACTAATAAAAAGATTTATACCTTCTTTTCATCAAATATTGCACCTATAATTACTATTTCACTCTTCTTCATTCTTTTTATTATAGGTGGTATGCGTTATAACAATTTTCTTTCAATGAGAATTTTTCTGAATTTTTTTAATGATAACGCCTATCTTATTATCGTAGCAGTGGGAGTTACTTTTGTACTACTAACTGGAGGAATTGATATTTCGGTTAGCTCTCAATTGGCTTTTACCTGTGTTTTATCTGCATTTTTACTAAGCAAGGGATGGTCTCCGTACATAGTAATTCCACTTGTTTTAGTGATTGGCTTTTCTTCAGGAACGCTTATTGGCTATCTTATTCACAGGTTTAAGATACAACCGTTTATTGTAACACTTGCTGGCTTATTTTTCTTTAGAGGGCTTTGCTCCATTGTTACGACACAATCTATTGCGATTGAAAACGCTTTTTATAAAGTGATGGCATTAAATGCACTTACAATTGGGAAAGCCAGAGTATACTATTATGTGTTTATAGCACTATTAGTTGTTGCTATAGCTTTTTATGTACTAAACCATACACGCTTTGGACGTTCAGTTTATGCGGTTGGAGGAAATGCGCAAAGTGCTTTTTTAATGGGCTTGCCAGTTTCAAAAGTAAAAATACTTGTTTATTCAATAAGTGGATTTTGTGCCTCCTTGGGTGGCGTTGTGTTTAGCTTTTATACTTTAGCAGGGTATCCTTTGCAAAACATGGGGTTAGAACTAGATGCAATTTCATCATCAGTAATTGGAGGAACGCTATTAACAGGTGGAGTAGGTGGAGTCATTGGAGCCATGTTTGGCGTTCTGATACAAGGGGTAATACAAACAATAATTATTTTTGAAAATCTAAATACGTGGTGGACAAAAGTAAGTATTGCATCAATATTATGTGTTTTTATTATTGCACAAAGAATTATTGCAATACGAACAGAAAAAAATAAAGGAGCAATGGCATAATTTATGAGGAACTAAAGCAATTTAGTTCCTTTTTTTTATATATGCGACAGAATAGTTTCTTATTATTATTGCGCTATAGATTTTCCTATGGTATAATTTTATTAGTAGGGAGAACCATAAATGAAAAAAGCAACACTTGGAAGAACGGGAATTGAAGTTTCTCTTATTGCGTA
>CAYJPS010000103.1:0-7603 GCA_964372135.1 uncultured Treponemataceae bacterium
GGTCGTTCAGAAGAAATTCGTCCTTTTATAGCTGAAAACACAACCGATTTTGATACGTGGCTATATGGACCTGAAGGAAAATCTTGTTCTGACCATGAATCTTATAACAAAATTATTGCTCATGATAAGGCAATACACGAAAAGGCAAAGCTTGTTGAAATGTTTACTCTTGCAAATAAAGAACAAGAAGCCACCATTGAATTTTCTGAACTTTTAGAGTTTTCAAGAGAAATGATGGTCCTTTTGAATGAACTAAAAATTCATGTTATAAAAAGGTCAATAAATCCAGACGCTAAACTATATACCGATTCATACACAGAAGTAGACCCTGAATACGAAATAAAAAAGGCAAAAACAGACGTACTACTTGAAACAAAAACCGAAGAAACACCCAGAGAAGAATTATCTCAAGAACCTGAAGAAATTGATGTAAACGAGCTTATTGAAGAGGCAGTTGCGGTAGAAGAATTTGACGAACTTGACGAAATAGAAGAAGCCGAGGAAGATATTAAAGAAGAGATAATACATCAAAACGACGTTCTTCCAGTAGAAGAAACATCTCTTTCTTCTCAAGAGGCAGATGAAAATGAAATTGATATTTTTATTGACAGCGACGATGATTTAGAGATTATAGCACCAAACAAAGACTAACACTCTAAAACAAGGCCATCGTACGAAGGTGCCACGATTATTTCTTTTTCAGAGGTATGTTTTTTTATCCATTCTTCAATTTGAATATGAGAAAAATCATGACTAATGTGCGTAAACCAAGTATTTTTTGCAGCAATTTTTTTTGCATACGTCAAACTGTCTTGGAAACAGAAATGTGTAGAATGTTCTTTTTCACGAAGACTATCTATGACACAATGCTCAACGCCT
This sequence comes from uncultured Treponemataceae bacterium, assembly GCA_964372135.1. Taxonomy (GTDB): domain Bacteria; phylum Spirochaetota; class Spirochaetia; order Treponematales; family Treponemataceae; genus CAYJFX01. The sequence goes on from CAYJPS010000103.1 coordinate 880, forward strand.
TTTATTATTGCTATGGAGACTTCACTAATAAAATTGCAATCTGTCATATATGCAAAAGATTTTTTTGTTATAGTATCTGTAATCTTCCACCCAGAAGCATTTAAGCACCCATGCTGCATAGGTACAGGAATTACCTCTAAACATCCAATAGTAAGAGGTTTCGTTACCGTATATTTATCAGAACACACAAGTTCTAAATGTGGCTTTCCCCCGCCCTCTATTGTTGGTGTAAATACATAATCAAAACGGTTTTGTATATCTTTTAAAGTATTTTCATTACTATATATTTTTAAAGGGTCTTTTTTTTCTGAATCTTTTTTTACTTTTTTTGGATTCCAAGTGTGAGAAAAAATTCGCAAATCATCCAGACCATGTATATGATCAGCATGAGAGTGTGTTAATAGTACAGCATGTGCTCTTGTGAGTCCATAAACCAAAGATTGAAGTCGAAACTCGGGTGAAACATCAATAATTATTGTTGTACCGTCTGCACCATACACAAAAGCACCTGTTCTGTTTCGATTGTCTCGGCTATCTTTTGATTTGCACACTTCACACTCGCAACCAATAACAGGAATACCATGACTTGTACCAGTGCCTGCTAAAACAATTTTCATTTTTTCTCGCTATTGGTTTGTGTATTGCTCTACAACTTCTTCGACATATTCAAGTTGAATCTTTGCAGTTTTGAACATAGCTTCACTTTCGGCGCCTGCATGGTATTTTTTTTCACACACAACTCGAGTAATTCCGCAATTTATTATTAACATTGCACATGTTCTGCATGGAGTCATTTTACAATACACAGTTGCTCCAGCAAGTGGAATTCCGTGGCGGGCTGCTTGGCAAATAGCATTTTGCTCTGCATGTACTGTTCTAACACAGTGATTTGTTTCACTGCCATCCTCATGTACCATTTTTTTCATTTGATGTCCAACATCGTCACAGTGTGGAAATCCAACTGGGGAGCCTACATAGCCGGTAACTAAAATTTGATTATCACGTGCAATAACACAGCCTGACTTTCCTCTGTCGCATGTTGCCCTCTTTGCAATAGTACGGGCAACTTCCATAAAGTATTCATCCCATGTTGGTCTTTTTTCTTGTTCACTCATAGTAATCTCCTTTTTTCTACTTAAAAGCTTTTTTAATTTGTTCTATTTCATCTCTTAACAAAGCTGCTTCTTCAAACTCTAAGCGTTCTGCGTGCTCGTGCATTTGCTTTTCCATAAACTTTAAAAGCTTTTTGCGTTGTCCTGGTATAAACATATTTGTTGCGTCCTTTATAACAGAAAGCTCTGTAAAAACAGCTTCTTTTTTTTCTTCGTTTTGGCGCACTAGTATGTCTTCAATTGCTTTTGCAACTGTTGCAGGCGTTATGCCATGCTTTTCATTGTATTCTTCTTGAATTTTACGCCTTCTTGAAGTTTCTTCTAGTGCTTCTTTCATGGCAGGGCTCATTTTATCGGCATACATAACAACGCGACCTTCACTGTTTCGAGCTGCACGTCCAATAATTTGCACTAAACTCGTTGTGGAACGTAAAAATCCTATTTTATCAGCATCCAAAATTGCGATAAATGATACTTCTGGAAGATCAATCCCTTCTCTCAAAAGGTTAATTCCAACTAATACGTCAAACTCACCCGCACGCAGTCCTTTTAAAATTTCAACCCTTTCTATTGTTTCAACTTCTGAGTGGATATATTTTACCTTTAAATTTAATTCATCAAGATAATCAGTTAAGTCTTCAGCCATTTTTTTAGTGAGCGTTAAAATAAGGCTTCGCTCATTTCTCTCTATACGTTTTTTAACCTCAAGATAAATATCTTGCATTTGCCCTTCACTTGGGCGAACTTCTACAAGAGGATCTAAAAGACCTGTAGGGCGAATAAGCTGCTCAACAACTCGCACACTCTTTTCTAGTTCCATATCTCTAGGGGTCGCAGAAACATAGAGCGTTTGGTTTAGCTTTTCTTCAAATTCTGCAAAACGTAAAGGCCTATTATCCAAGGCACTTGGAAGCCTAAAACCAAAGTTTACAAGGTTTGTTTTTCTACTTTTGTCACCTTCGTACATAGCACCAATTTGTGAAAGTGTAACGTGAGATTCATCAACAATACATAAAAAGTCATCGGGGAAGTAATGTAAAAGCGTTGCAGGTGGCTGCCCAGAGGTGCGCCCCGTAATTGGCCCTGAATAATTTTCTATACCTGGGCAATAACCCATTTCACTCATCATCTCAAGGTCGTAGGTGGTGCGAGTTTTTAAGCGCTCTGCTTCCATAATTTTTCCCTGACTTTGAAAAAACTCAACTTGCATTTCCATTTCATTTCGGATGCGCTCTTCGGCTTCTTTTATCATTTCAGGGGGAACAATAAAGTGTTTTGCTGGATACAGCATAAGCTCATCCATATCTTCTCGTATGTCACCAGAAATGGGGTCAAAGCGGCGAATGCGTACAACTTCTTCCCAATCAAGCTCTATGCGATACGCTTCGTGCATATACGCAGGGAATATTTCCAAAACATCCCCTCGTATTCTAAAATTTCCTCTTTCTAGAATTGCATCGTTTCTATCATACTGAAGGCTTACTAGTTTTCGAGCAAATTTTTCAGGTGTAAGCGTTTCGCCTTTTTCAATATGAATACTCAAATCACGATAGATTTCTGGCATACCAAGACCATAAATGCAAGAAACAGTTGCAATTACAATAACGTCGCGCCTTTCCACTAAAGAATAGGTTGCACTAAGCCTTAAACGGTCAATTTCATCATTTATTGATGCATCTTTTTCTATATAAAGATCGCGCGCTGGAACATAGGCTTCAGGTTGGTAGTAATCGTAATACGATACAAAATATTCTACAGCATTATTGGGAAAAAAGCTCTTAAACTCACGGTACAACTGAGCAGAAAGCGTTTTGTTATGACTTATTACAAGTGTGGGACGCTGTACTTGTTCGATAACTTTGGCCATTGTAAATGTTTTTCCAGAGCCTGTTACACCTTTAAGAGTCTGTGCTTTATCACCATTATTGAATCCTGTTACAAGGGCTTCAATGGCGGCGGGCTGATCACCTGAGGGTTCAAAACTTGATTCTACTTTAAATGGTCTCATGCCTTTTCCCGCTCTCTTTCTTGTACTAATTCATCAATATCATCGTATGCATTTTCGAGTCGTTCGATATGATAAAGAGGATACATATCGAAAATTAAATCGGTGAGATTCAATTGTTGCCATTTTTTTAAGACGAGGTCTGCGCTTGTGTTTTTATAGGCTGAGTAATGTTCGAGCAAAAAAATAAAAAAGTCCATTTCTTTTGTCATTAGATACCTCGAATATAAAGAGAATTGCGCGGGTCTCCTGTTATCTGTTCTACTTCCCACATGTCAAAAATCGCTAGGTGTGAAAAATCCCACATTTGTAAATCTTCATCTATTAACATTTTGTATGTTTGTGAAAATATTACTTTTCCAAGGGCTGTTTTTTCATCCAATCCGTATTTTTCGCTTACTAACTTGCAAAGTTCCGTATCATAAAAACCATAAATATACGGAGCCATTACCTTATCCATCTATCGCCTCCACATATGTAAGAGTTAAAAGAGATTTTTCTGTTTTAAACGTAAACTGATCTACAAGGTTTTGAGGTTTTAGTCGCTTCATTGTTTCTTTTTCATCGAGAATATTCGAAAAATATAGTTTTAATGTTGGCATTATATTATCATTTGCAACAGGCCCTATAATAACATCATGTTTATTGCCCTCACAGAGGTCCATGCGATTTGATAGAATAAATTTTAACCACTTTACACTAACAGTTTTAAACTGCAACACTTTTAAATCTGCCTTTTCATCATGTTCAAAGACTGAAACAATTGGGCGTCCGGCATTTCTTCGTTTGGTAACTTGCCTAGAACAATACTTTGCTTGCTCTAAAGTTGATGTAAGATAAAATCCAGCTCCAAAGTCCAAGGCTCGAAGACTATCTAATATTTGAGGCTTTTCAACTGTACAATTGCTTCCATGATATAAAACCATAATATATTATAGCATAGATTATGCCTTTTTGAAAGTCCTTATTCTGAGTGCGCAATGTACAACACATTATCTCTCATTTGAGGCCGAAAGTTCAAGGGTGATAGAAATATCTTGACGACCACGCTGAACACCAAGAGTAACCTCATCTCCTGGTTTTTTGCTTTCTAAAAGGGAGTAGTAATCCGCAAAGGTTCTTATGCTCTCTCCATCAATTGACGTAATTACGTCCCCTCCAAGGTATATAATTACCGCGTTTCTACCACTTCCGTATCGGACACCCTCTGTTCCTGCTATAAGTCCCGCTTTTTCTGCAGGCCCATTTTCTGTCAATTCTGACACCAAAAGACCATGCGACACAGACAGATTTGCATAAGACGCAATGGAGCGCGTAACTTGTACTAAGCGAGAGTTTGGATCTAAAACTCCGCGCTGCACTTGTCCATACTCAATTAAATCTGCAACAACGCGCTTTGCTGTATCAATTGGTACCGCAAACCCTATCCCAGAGGAAACTCCGCTTGCAGAATAAATAATAGTATTAACTCCTATCATTTTCCCTTGCGTATCCAAAAGAGGCCCTCCAGAGTTGCCAGGATTAATAGCTGTATCTGTTTGAATCATATCTCTTATTATTGTTTGATTTGATGTTTGAATAGGACGGCCGAGAGCAGAAACAATTCCTGTTGTCATGGTCCGCTCAAAGCCAAAGGGATTCCCAATGGCAATAACTTTTTGTCCTACAACAAGATTATTTGAACTGGCAAAATCAATTGTAGATAATTCTACACCACGCGGAGGGTCAAATTTTAACACCGCTAAATCACTTGCGCTATCAGTTCCAACTACTTCCCCTTCATATTGGGTTCCATCTGATAGTGAAATATAAATTCTATAGGCATCTTCAATTACATGCACATTTGTTACAACATATCCACGCTCGTCGATAATAGAACCAGAACCAGAACCGCCCTCATGTGGTATTGCTTCTAAAAACCAGTTTACTCCCATCACCTCTGTTGTAATATTTACAACAGCAGGGGCACTTTGCTCGTATATGCGTATATTTTGAATTTCATCTTGAGTGTAGTCTTGGTAGCTTATTACAGGCTGTATGTTATTGCTAATACTACTAATTTCAGTATTGCCATCATCAAACGTATATAATCTGTTTTCTAAAACCGCAATTTGATTTTGAAGAGACTCAAGTGTTGTGTGCGCATCTTTAGTTTTATTGCCAAAAAGGGCAGAACCGAGAATTAAGCCAACAACCATAAAGCAAGCCGATATTATCGCCGTAAGAATAATTTGTTTTTTTATGTAGCGCCTCATATTATTAAGTATACTACGCAATGGTAAAAATTTCCAGTAGCAAAAAGAGAATTTCAAAACTTCTCTATTTTTTACTTGTGAAGCAACGGTGATTATAGTATACTTTTCTTAGGAGGAAACATGAAAAAGCTTTTTTCTTTAATACTTACAATTTTTATCATTGCCTCTCTTTTTTCACAAGAAAAAGAAGTCAAAAAAGAAAGCGTATTTCAACTTAGTTTTATTACACCACTCGGAACAAATGGATGGGATTCATATCTTTACGCAAACACCTTTTCACTAAATATTCTTGGTGGTTATAGTTATGCAAATACTGTGTTAGAACTTGGTGGCTTATATAATTTTAACTCTGAATACACAAGTGGTTTTCAAGGCGCTGGTTTATTAAATTATACTGGAAGAGGAGAAAATGTCTTTCAATTTGCTGGCCTTGCAAACCTTTCTGCAGGTGGAAACTCAACCTTGCAATTTGCTGGTATTGGAAATTTAGCGAACAGCATTACAGGACTGCAAGGTGCAACTATTGTGAATATTGCTGATACCGTAAAAGGAATTCAAGTTTCAGGTGTAATAAATATGGCTACAATAGTTGAAGGTTTTCAAGGCTCTCCCTTTTTTAATATTGCCGAAACAGTAAAAGGGGTACAACTTGGGCTTATAAACTATGCTCAAGAAATAGAGGGTGTGCAACTTGGCTTAATTAACATAGTAGAAAAAGGAGGAAAGAAAGAACTAGAACTTTCTTTTTCAGATACTTTAAATGCGGTTATAAGTTTTAAACTTGGCACTGATTATTTTTATACCATCTTTTCAAATGGTACACATTTCTTAAATTACAGGTTTGAATATGCTCCAGGCATGGGTATAGGAACTCAATTCACATGGAATAAAGGATGGAGTAACCAAATTGAAGCCATGGTCTATCAATTAACCGAAGATACCATTTTTACAACTCCTGTAAACATGCTTACACAAGTTAAGCTTCTTACGTCAAAAACAATCGTTGGCGGTCTCAACTTTTTTGCAGGGCCAACTGCAAATATGACAATCACACAGTTAAAAGATGATAATGGAGATTTCTATTCTTCAATTGCGCCATGGACTATGTGGGAAAACAATAGCGATTCAACAAAACTACGCTTTTGGGTCGGCTTTAGCGCAGGACTTACCTACCTCTTTTAATAGTGTTTTATGAAAGAAGACTTTGACGAGCTAGCCCTTGCTATTGTAGAAGAGATTCCTTACGGCATGGTTTCAACCTACGGACACATTGCAAGCCTTATGGGCTACCCTAAAAACTCACGCCATGTTGGAAAAGCTTGTTCAAACGCTTCGTATTATGGAGAGTTTCC
>CAYJPS010000104.1:0-7530 GCA_964372135.1 uncultured Treponemataceae bacterium
CTGTCACAAGAATAACTATCACTAAAGCCGCAGCTAAGAGGCAGAACATAATAAAACGGCGTTTCTTCTCTGTGCTTGTTAGCTTACTCATGGCCTTGCTCCTTTTGTGCATAAGGCACGGCTTTTAGCTCAATGCTTTGTATAGTGCCGCCAATGGACAGGGTAATGCGTGAAGTAACAGGCACTTCATAGCATTTTACATTGCCAGCACCATTGACCACAGCCGACCAAGCAGGCCACATGAGCGTGTGAGCAGTACGGATGTAGTGCTTGTCGTTGAGCATCCAAATAGTGAGCTTTTCTTGACTTGGATTAGTGACTAGGCGAACGGCCTTTTTAGGTGGCACTTGGTCAAGGAAAGCAAGCATGTCAGATGTGACTGTTTCTTGAATATCCTTAGTGACAGGAATACTTGCTTTCGGGCCATTATGTACGAGCTGAAATAGTACAAGGGCATCGGCCTTTCGCTCAGGAGATCGGACAGAGTCCGCTTCCAAGCGAATGACCAAGGGTACGTCCTTATCTTGTAATGTAACAACAATAGTAGATGCACCATAACCTTGTATGGGCATGACATTGAGTAGATTTCCGTCTGGCAATTCTGGACGTAAAATCTGAAAGAAGTTCGGGCCACCATTGGTCACAGAAGTCACAGGCCAAGGTTGACCAGTAGCATCATGAAATACCAAGGACGTAGCAATATTGGCGGTGGTAAAAACCTTTACAGGCTTTTTCCCCGGTTCAAGTGAAACACGCACCGTGCGAGAATTTAAGTCTGGCGAAGTGGGCAATAAAGCTCTTTCACGCTTATCAGAGTGGGTACGATATTCTTGTATTTGCCCATCAGTAAGCGGCATGAGCTGACGCAAACTTTCCTCAAAGAGAGCTTGAGCGTCTTGTTGCGCCTTTTGCTCTTGTTTTTGCTTTTGCCCAAGCACCTCTGTGTTAGAGCTTGGCGAAACAGCTTTTTCTTCAGCGGCCTTTGCCTTGTTAATACTCAAGAGCAAAGCCGCAATAATCAATGCAATCAGCAGGAAGTGTAGTTTTGTCATAGCTCTACACCGCCTTTTGCAAGCAAGGCATTGCCGTTTGAGGATATGGAATTTTATGCACAGAAGCTTGAACTTGCGTGTTTTTTGCTACTTCGCACTGCCTTTGATAGTCTTTGAGAAATGTCCCAATGTCTGCTGTATAATTTTCAGGAACATCATCTGCCGTTGGCGCAATGCCCTTGCCATGCAGATAAAGCCATCGTCCAAAAGCTGGGGACGAATTGGCAGGAAGAACAAACTTCGTTGCAAAGGCATTAAATTGCGGACGTAAAGCCTCAGTTTTTTCATGTTCTTGCTGACGCTTTTTATCTTCCTCAGCTTGGCGTAATGCTTGCGCTGCACGTAACTTTTCTTGCTCTTCTATGACAATTTGGGCTTGCTTTTCATGCAAGGACAGCTCATCAAGCCAACGCTCACCCCTAAGCCAATTACTCATTTGTGGGATAAAACGCCCATTTTCCTTTTGCCAAACATCGGAAGCAGTAAAATGCTCAATGGCCTTGAGCAAAGTTTCCAAAGGAGGAAGGAGTTTTTCTTGGTGGAGTTTTACAAAGGCCATGCGAGCAAGCCCCTTGCCCTCTTTTTTGGGGTACGCTTCCCATGCTTTCAGAAAATCATGAGCAAAAGGAAATACGCCCCCCACTGAAACCTTCTGGTGTTGAGAGGAGGTCTTATAAGTTTCAAGGTCAGCGGGGGGGAGGGGGTGTGATGTTTCTTTGTTTTGTTTATTAAGATTATTTATGTAGTCAAAATTTGACGGTACATTGTCAAAATTTGACAGATTACTATCAGCATTTGATACATTTAATTGTCGCTTATTGAAATTTGTATTTTGAAATCCGCTAGGGCAAAGCATATAAAATACAGATGAACGATATTGTTCTGACTTTTTGAAAACAAGATTATCAGCAATAAGCTCTTGAAGATACTTTTTAGCTGTATTCACGCTGCATGAAAGCTTATCTGAAAGTGTTTTAAGCGAAGGCCAGCAATGGTCTTTGGTAGAAGCATAGTTGCATAATACGGTATACATAACCTTTGCTCCTAACGACACAGGACGTTCCCAAATAAATGCGGGTATAATCATCCCTGTAATATTGCCCTTGGGTATAAATGTGTGCATTTTGCTCTCCTCGTACCCATGAAAAAGGATAGCGGTGCAGACTCAGCTATTGACAGCGAGCAACTTTGCAAGTTAGTATTGCTTTAACGATGAACGTAGAGCTAACACTCTGCTGAAAAGCCTTTGAGTCCCCCTCAAAGGCTTTTTGCCTTATTGGGGTACTGTGCTTTTCCTCGATGAAAATCCTTTTTGAAAAATCTGAGGTCGATTTTGAGCGGCTGGCTCGTCAGGCTGTGGCCACCACGCCACAACGACATTCTCCACGCCAAAGTTTTGCTTTGTCGTGATGAAAAAGTGGAGAGTGTTTCGCCAAATGCTTTTGACGAAACTAGAGGGAGGGTGTAATTGAGGGAAAAGCCGAAGATAATACCCACAAGAGCAGATATTCTTGATGATGTTTTGATGGTTACACTTTAGAAAATCACGTAACCAATTTTGCTTACTTGGTAGCGAAAAAGGGTTACAATCGCATATGTATTTTGATGCATTTTCATGCACTCCTATGCGATATAACCTATTGAAATATAACAAGGCGGCAGGCGAATACGTGCCCTTTCACGGCGACGACAGGGGTTCAAATCCCCTAGGGGACGCCATTTCTCATTATTTTTCAACACAAAAAAAGCCCTAAAGTCTTATAAAAACAGACTTTAGGGCTTTTTCTTTTCCCATACATTCCCTCTTAATTTCATGCTTTCCAAGTAAAAATGGTACTTGAAACGGTACTCATTTTATGTCATGCTCAAAGAAAAAAAGGATATCATATCATGAAGTTAAAGAAAATTACTGATGTTTTTGTTAGGAAATTAAGCCCAAAAAATGTGGCTTATGATGAGCCACTCGGCAACAGTCTGTATATCACTGTTAGACCCAATGGCAGGAAAATCTTTTTCTTGCGTTATACCGTCAATGAAAAAAGAACTAAGCACAAACTGGGTGAGTACCCTTTTTACACTTTGGCACAGGCAATGCTTGACGCTCAAAACCAGAAAAACCAAGCACAAACCATAGGCAATCTACACACAGCCAAGCAAGAAAAAATTAGAAAAGACAATACATTGCTAGAAATAAATAAGAAAAGCAATTTTAAAATACTAATAAATAATTATGTGACCATGATGCACGACAGCAAAAAATGGAGTGATAAAACCAGAAAAGACCAAGAATTGCGGATAGCTAAATATCTTGAGCCTTGTTTTTTTGAGAAATCAATAAACATAATCACCATTGACGACATAAATAATTGCTTCAAGGAAATTATGAAAAAGCCCCAACTTTGCAAGAAGGTGTCACGAATATTGTATAATTTATACGAATATGCCGACATTCTTGGCTTGTTGGAAGAAAAAAATACTATCATTTTGTCAAGAATTAAAAGGCTAACAAAAACCTTGCCCAAGATTGTAGAAAAAAGCAGATATCAAGCCCTATCTGATGATGAAATAGCTAAATTAATGTCTAATATCAAAGGCATTAACAATCACTCTTTGCAAGTGAGGTCTGCTTTAAATCTAGCCCCATATGTAGCGTTAAGACCTTCCGAGCTGTGTTCGCTTGAGTGGGAAAATATCAACTTCCCAAAAAAGCAAATCTTGATACCTAGCAAAAAAATGAAAATGGAGCGTGACCACATTGTACCATTATCAACACAAGCCCAAAAAATACTTATGAAGCTCAAAGACCACCAAGGCGAGTCTAACTATGTATTTTATTCAAAAGGCACTCGAAGCGGACACATTGCCCCCGAAAGTGTCAGAAAAGCTTTGAGGTCACTTGGCTATACAAGTGCAACACAAGATAAGAATAATTTCACAACGCATGGTTTCAGAGGATTATTCTCAACCATTGCCCACCAGCACCTAAATTTTTCTTCAGAAATTATTGAATTCCAATTGTCCCATGTTGAAAAAAATAAAGTTAAAGCGGCCTATAATCAACTTGATACATTTTCTTATTTAAATGAACGCACAAAACTTATGCAAGAATATGCTAATTATTTAGACAAGTTAATGCAAAAATAATTTTTAGTATTTTTTAGTATTTTTTATTAAAAAAAGACAGCTTTTATTAGTTTTTATTATTTTATTTCAAATACTTAAATGAAAATTTTCCTTGACAATACATTTCCCTGTGCTAGTATAGATGAAAATACATATTGAAAAGGAGATATCCTCAATGAAAAAAGATAAATTTTTAAATTTGAAAAACACTTGTGACTTACTAGCTATAGGCAAGTCTACTTTGTACCGTGGAATAAAAAGCGGTATTTACCCACCACCGTATAGAATTACAGCAGCAAGGACAGCATGGTCCGAGAATGAATTGCTGCAAGTTGTAGAAAATATCAAGGCACAAGGCCATTGCCCATACTACGAAAAGCAAGCTTGCAGTCAAAACCACCCCAAGCACGGTGGCGACTAGGGACGTGTGGAGGGGGAATGGTGATTGTCACTACCTACATAAAAAATATTGTAGTTCGTGATTGTGACAGGATAAAAAATATTAGCTTAAATCAGCAATTTCCCTTTCATTTCCCCCCCCTTATTTTTGCCCATTGTATTTTCGTGGTCTGTGTATCTTAACATGAGGGGAGGCGGGAGCAGTAAATATGATGATTTTTAGCATTCAGTTTATAGGTAATTTGTCATGTGTAGATAGCACAGTTCTAAGTATGACAAAGGGTAAAGTAAAAGTAAAAGCACGTCTAAGCAAACAAGTTTGCGCCGCGGTCAGGGGAAACCCCCAACACCCCCAAGAATAAAGGCGAAAACGACAATGGTAAGTTTAAGATAGTGTGAAAAACGTTGCACAAATAAATTTAATGGCAGGTAACAAATGGCAGTTGAATACTTTGACATGCAAGCAATCAGTAGAAATAAAGGCCACAGTGCGTGTGCTAAAGCCTCCTATAATTCATGCTGCCAGATTAAGGATAACAGAACAGGCGAAATACACAATTACCGTGACAAATCTGGCTTGGTCTTTTCTGCCATTGTGGGAAGTAGTCAAAGCCGCTCAAAATTGTGGAATAATGTGGAAGCATTGGAACGAAAAAGTAATGCCTGCGTTGCCCGTAGTTTTACTTTTTCTCTACCCTTAGAGTTCAACAGGCAAGAGCGACAAGAGTTGGCCTTAATTTATGCACAGAAAGTAAACGCAAGGCTTAACTTACATTTTTGTGATTTAGCAATACACGAACCTACTAAAAGAAAAAAAGGTGCTACTGCTAAAAAAAATCCTCACGGACACTTGCTAATACCAGACAGAGATAAAAACGGTAAAAAATTACGGCAATTAAGCCAAAGCTTAAACCAAAATGGTGTTAATGAAGTCACCCATCTAAGAAATCTATGGGATGAAACAGTAAATGAGTACAAACAATTAAAAGGTAAAGTCTTTGCCTTTACCATGAAAAAGAAAAAATGCCTTGAACAAAGAAAAATTGATGCAGACCAAGAAGAACGGCGTATTGAAACAATTTTACAAGAAATAAGCATTGAATTGTCACTCTTAAAGCCGCAACCAGAGGTATCACAGCCAAGGCATGAAAACTTAACAATACAGCCTCATGCAGGTTGTGGGCAAGTTTGGGATGAGTGGCAGCAATGGCAAGAATTACAACAATGGCAGACAATACAAGCCATGCAACAAGAAAATAATTTATCTGAGCAATCATGCTTGGATATTAAACAATAAAAATAACTCTTTAAGGAGAATTTATGAGCAGTCAAAAAGCTTTACAAGAATTAACAAGTTTATTTAATAGTGATATTTTTAACTTGAAAAATGAACTGGCGGTATGCCCAAAATCTGAAAAATACGCTATAGAAAGTAAAATTTCAAACACACGAAACGAACTAATACCACTTGAAAATTTTGCTAAATCCGTTTGCAGCACTTGTCAAAATTGCATAGTCACCATTTCACTAGAATATGGTGAGTACAGCTTAATGTGCATGATAAAAAGACAAAACTTGAGGCATGACTTGGAACGATACGAGGATGATGGAATGATAAAAGTAAAGACCATTTTTCCGTTACCAATAGATAGCTGTAGCCACTATATCAAAATAAATCAAAATCAATAAGTGAGGTCTATTATGTCAAATACAGAAATAATTTTAAACGGTAAATTTAATGATATGTACCAACAAGCTATTGCTACAGGTGCAAACAAACAATATTTAAGCACTTTGTATAAAAAGCTTGTTAAAACTCAGCAAGATGAACAGCTTTTGTTCACCGAGCAAAACAAAATTAAACATGCCGAAGCCGAACGCAAACGCAAGGCAAGGGCAAGGAAACTTATACTTCTAGGAACTTTGCTAGAGGATTATTTGCTACACAATGGCAATACTAAAAATATTGAGGTGCTAACCAACTTGCTAACAACTCATGCCATTTCAAATAAAACATATAAAAAATTTGTAGATATAGAAATTTTTCATATGTTTTTAAAGGAATTGGACATGCAAAGAGATTGTAGATTACCGCAAGACACTGGAGATGATTTTTTAAAATACATGAAAGAATTGAACTTAAAAAAGCAAGAACAAGACGCTAAAGCCAAGGCCAAACGCTCAGAGCGAAGGGCTAGAGCGAAAACGCAGGGTTAGAGCTAGGCAATTAGCAATATTTTATGCAAATGGTTACAGTAGCCCTAACTATATAAAATTTGTTATAATTAAATTGACAATATCCAATTTGATGTATATTAAAAAGGCATGAATAAATCAGATACCACTACCACTTGGAAAGTGCTGTTTACTCGCAAGGCAGGGAAGCAAAAAGAGGACTTGCCTTCTGATATTAGGGATAGACTGTACGCCCTTAGAAAAGAGCTTGAAATTCAAGGCAGTCCATTCTCTGGTTGGTTGAATTATGGCAAGATTAAAGGCACTAAGAAAAAGGTATTCCATTGTCATTTGAACAAAGGACATCCGACCTATGTAGTGGTTTGGGAAATTGTTGATAAAACTGTGCGTATTATAGAAATAAAATATGCTGGTACGCATGAGGGTGTTAATTATAGCAACTTTACTTAGAGAGGGTAATATATGTTAGCCGAAATTAAATCATATTCTGACATGGAAGGTCGAGGAGTTATACAGCTTATAGTTCCTGCAAAAAACACTATTAAAGTCATGGAAGCCATTGACGGTGTACTGAAGCTTGCAGGGCATGAAGTTCGCCATGTGAACAACGACAATGAGGAGCTAATCTCTGCGGAAGAAGTTTTTCCAGAGGGTTCTCCTGCTATGGCTTTGCGTGGTTTTCGTGGCAAAATGGAATGGACACAACAAGAATTGGCAAAGCGTCTAGGCATAAACCAAAATGTTATTTCAGAAATGGAAA
>CAYJPS010000105.1:0-7442 GCA_964372135.1 uncultured Treponemataceae bacterium
GATAGAACCTGAAAACTCATATACGTTTTCTGTAGTTATTTCACGTGCTTTTATAGTCTTGATTATTTCGCCATCTAAAGAAACATCATAGATATGGCAATTTAAGAATAATGTTATATTTTTTTCAGCCAAGACTGTATCCAAAAGAACTTCATCCCATAACACAGGGTTTCCATTTGGGTTTAAATATTCATTATAGAGTTTTAATTCTCCAAGGATTCCCATTTCTTCACCAAAGATATTACCGGCTCCTGCAGCTCCTCTCGTCCATACACGAATTTCGCTTGAAGAATTTCCGCCAAGCGTTGGGCGATTAGTAACTAATGCCACTGTTGATCCATTTCTAGCTGCCGCAATTGCTGCGCAAATACCTGAAAGTCCACCACCTGCAACAATTATGTCTTTTTTAATATCTTTCATTCTTTACCTTACATTCCTCAAAGTGTTTTACAGTATACGAGTGTTTTCCGTTCAGTACAATGAAAAATTTTGCTCATTTATTGGAATATCTTGCTCTTTTTTAAAATATCTGTATCAATTATGTTATTACTATGATATACTCTTTCATATTCTATAGTGTAAAAAAGGTTTGGCATGCAATACGAAAAAATAGTCCAATATTTTAAGTATCTTGAATCCACATATAATTTATATATTTGTGTAAAAGATTTTTCTGGATTTATCCCCGTAAACAAAGAGCTACATGCTGCACTAGCTCCTTTTATGGCACATAATCATAGCTATTGTACCTATATAAAAAAGGATACAGCTTGTTATTTACAATGTTTATCAATGATACCAAAAATTATGAAAAAATGTATAGATACTAAAGAGCCTTTTTTTGGCACGTGTCATGCTGGAATTTCTGAATATGTGCTTCCAATAATTCAGGGTGATAATGTGCTAGGAGCATTTACCATAGGTTGCTATATAGAATTTGATACCGACTTAAAAAAACGCATATTTGATTTAAAATCTAAGTTTACTGATTTAGATATAAGTAAGATGACACAACTTGTACAAGAGATACCTAATCCAAAAAAGTGTGATATTGACTCTGTATTATTAACACTTGAACTCATTGCAGGTTTTTTGGCAAGTTCTAATACTGGTGAAATTGTTCTTGACACTGCAGCCATTGGTAAAAAATTTCAATTAAAAAAAACTGACATCCTTTTTGAAACTATTATTCAATATATTAAGGACCATATTTCAGAGCAGATAAAGCTTGAAGATGTTGCAAATTTTTGTAATTATTCTACATCGTATATTTCAAGGAATTTTAATAAAGTTGTGGGTATGAGTTTTAATACCTACGTAAATAAAATGAGGATAGAAATTTCAAAAAACTATCTTTCAATGACCGATAAAACTATTGCGGACATTGCAGAACTTACAGGTTTTGATGATTCGTCGTATTATTGCAAAGTCTTTCAGCAAATGTTATCGATGACTCCAACAGAGTTTAGAAGAAAATTCTCTAAAGATTCGTTATAAGGTAAAAAGGGATGTTACATGAAAAAATATGAGAGTATATTAAAAGTAATTACATTTATTAAGGCCACGTACATGCTTGATATTACCATTAAAGATTTCTGTGGATTTGTCCCTTTGGACGAACAACTTGATTCTATTTTGCGTCCATATTTGGCTCATGCAAACCCTTATTGTTTGTTAGTAAAAAATACACAAAAAGGATACATGAAGTGCTTGATTCAAAAAAAAGCTCTGTATAAAAAATGTAAGGAACAAAGGAAATCTTTTATTGGATACTGCCATGCTGGAGTTGGAGAATTGGTTGTCCCAATAATTACTGATTCAAAAGTAATTGGCTCTGTTAATCTTGCAAATTTGTCACATGATACAAAGAGAGCAGAGCACTTGTTTAGGCGCACCTTTAGCTCTCTAGATTCAAATTTACAGCAACAAGCAAGAATGATATACGCAGACTTTATGAAACCATCTACTGCCGATATTTCTTCTCTTTTGGCGTTTCTTGAATTACTGGCAGAATGTTTGGGGTGTATTGCAAAAAATCATATTGCTGTCTCAGAATACAATGTAAAAACAGGTAATTCTGCAGATTCTATAATGCAAAACATTGATGTATATTTACACGAAAACTATGCAAAGAAGATAATTGTTCCAGAAATGTCAAAAGATATTTCAATATCTGCAAAAACTATTTCTGCAACAATACAAAAAATACACGGTGTAAGTTTTAATAATTACCTAAACCGAATACGGATTGAAAAGAGTGAAAACCTTTTGTTAAAGTCAAATCTTCCTATTGAAGAAATTGCTCTATCAGTTGGATTTTACGATGTTCCCTATTTTAAGAAAGTGTTTATATCTATTTTAAATATAAGTCCTGAAGACTTTATACGTTATTATAAAAATGAAGATTTTGCACAAACGTCGCTATAAGTTTCCAAATTCCATTGCGCTTTCAATAAATGTTATATAATTGTCGATAGCTGATTCGCTTATGTTGTCATCATAAGGTCCAGCAGTAGGAGATATAATAAAGCGCCCCGTTTTTCCTTCTAAGCATGCTTGCTTTGTTAGTTCTCGTACTCTTTCAGGCGTTCCGTTGGCTATGTCATCGTATTGGATGTTTCCAATTAAAATCATATCACCAAGAGCTTCTCTTGCTTCTGGTATGGTGCAATCTCCTGTAGGTGGTGCTTCGATTGTATGAAGACCATCGCATCCAATATGCTTCATTCCGTTGAGTATTCGTTTTAGTTGTCCGTGATAATGGACAATAGAATACTTACCGTAGCTACGAATTAAATCTACAATAGATTTTACATACTTTGCAGAAAAATCGTCAAACATTGCAGGAGATACTAGCGGCGGTCCTGCAAACTCGGCTCCAACAATAAAAAACACTTCGCCCACGTTATGCTCGAGAAAATAGGTATAATACTCTATTACTCGTTTATTCATTTCATTTAAAAACTCAAATAAAATTTCTGGGTCTGTTAATGTCATCATAGAAAAATTTTCTGCACTCATTAAGTGATACAGGGGCTTTAATGGATCCCCAATATCCATCATCATAAGCCCTTTATTTCCAAGTTCTGCTTTTTCATTTTCATATTGTGAAAAGTCAGGCATAGGAAATTTATATGGTACTTTTAGAATGTCTAAGAGCTGCTCGGCGTCATCGACAAAATATTTTACCCTTGTTTGACCGCTTGTAGAGTCAATAATTTTTTCAAAAATGATGTCTTTGTATTGGGCTTTTGTAATAATCTTAGAACCTTTACCCTCAACAATTTCCTCTGTAATGACGCTAAAACTGTCGTTATAACAAAACCCTTCATTATAATTCCGTCTATCAAATGTATCACAGTATTTTTCAATGTAGGGTATGAGTTTTTTGTAGTTTTCATTTTTATATATTCTTGAATAATATTCAACATCATGAAAGGGGGCTAATAACCAAATGGGAATTCTATCAATTTTCTCGCCCTTAAACAGGTTTAATAAACGTTCTCTTGATGTCATGCAGTTGCTCCTTGTGAAATAGTATAGGGCACAGTATATCATTTTGAACGTGTTAAGCAATGGAAAATATTGCTTAAATATTGTAAAATCATGCCTAAAATAAACTTGCATAAATATTCATAAATTTCGCTGTTTCTACATAAAGTTACTTGATTATTACGCTTTCTTTTTGTATACTTAAGAAGTTAATATATAATTAACAAAAAAAAGAGAAAGGATACGAAAATGAAAAAAAGTTTATTAGTACTTTTACTACTTATCCCTTGCCTAGTATTTGCAGGTGGATCAAGCGATGATGGAAAATTAAAAATTGGTGTTCTCCAACTTATTGAACACGTAGCTTTAGATCAAGCGTATGAAGGATTTGTTGACGGACTTGCTGAAGCAGGTTATGTAGATGGAGAAAATATTTCTATCGATTATCAAAATGCACAAGGTGAGCAAGCAAACTGTGTTACCATTGCACAAAAATTTGTTAATGATGATGTTGATTTAATTTTGGCAATTGCAACTCCTGCTGCACAAGCTGCTGCAAACTTAACAGACTCAATTCCTATTTTGGTGACAGCTGTTACAGATCCTCAATCTGCAATGCTTGTTGAATCAAATGAAATGCCTGGTAGAAATGTGTCTGGAACATCTGACCTCACACCAGTTGCAGCTCAAATGGATTTATTGGTAGATTTAGTGCCTAGTGCACAAACAGTTGGTTTGTTGTACACTTCAAGCGAACAAAACTCAATTTTCCAAATTGATCTTGCAAAAAAAGCATTGGATTCACTTGGATTAGATTACATCGAAGCAACAGTTTCAAACTCAAATGAGATTCAACAAGTTACACAAAGTTTAGTAGGAAAAGTAGATGCAATCTATAGTCCTACTGACAACCTAATTGCTGCTGGTATGGCGACCGTTGGTATGGTTGCAATGGAAGCAGGACTTCCTGTAATTTGTGGTGAAGAAGGTATGACAATGACTGGTGGTCTTGCAACTTATGGTATTAACTATTATAATTTAGGTAAGCAAACAGGCGCACAAGCTGTTAAAATCCTAAAAGATGGTGCAAACCCAGCTGAAATGCCTATTGAGTATCTTTCATCAGGAGAACTCGTTATTAACGAAGATTTTGCTAATGCAATTGGATTAACAATACCTTCTGACCTTTAAGGAATAGATAATCCGCAAGAATTACACAGATTGTACAGATTTTGAATGTTAGGATTTGTGTAGTCTGTATTTCAACTACTTGTGGAATAAGAAATACTTTTTAGTGTTTATAGGGTTATTGCCTATAAGCACTATATTTTTTTAAGGATGTGTTATGGGATTTTTACTTGCAATTGAAGGAGCAGCCTCTCAAGGTGTGCTATGGGGAATAATGACGCTGGGCGTTTTTATCACATTTCGCCTATTAGATTTTCCGGATCTTACCGTCGACGGAAGTTTTGCGCTTGGTGGCGCTGTATCTGCTGTAATGATTGCATCTGGTATTAATCCTTTATTGTCTTTACTTGTGGCCTTTATTGCAGGCGGTCTTGCAGGAATAGCAACGGGATTATTGAATACAAAACTAAAAATTCCTGGAATTCTTGCAGGTATTTTAAGCATGATTGGTTTGTACTCAATTAATATTCGTGTAATGGGAAAGGCAAACATTCCTCTTTTGGGAATAGAAACTTTAATGTCACAGCTTTCTGATCTTTTTGGATTTGACAGAACCATGTCATCTCTCATTATTGGAGTAGTAATTTCTATTATTATCATTTCAGCATTATACTGGTTTTTTGGTACTGAAATCGGTTGTGCTATACGAGCAACAGGTAGTAACCCTAAAATGGTTCGCGCACAAGGAATTGATACAGATAGCATGAAACTCATTGGACTTTCATTATCAAACGCTCTTGTTGCTCTTTCTGGCGGATTGGTAGCACAAAGCCAAGGTTATGCAGATGTAGGGATGGGGACAGGTACCATTGTTGTAGGTTTAGCCTCAATAATTATTGGTGAAGTTCTTTTTGGAAAGCGTTTTTCTTTTGGAAGAATACTAGCAAATCTTGTATTAGGATCTATTGTATATAGAATTATTATTGCAATTGTTTTACAATTAGGGTTAAAATCGACTGACTTAAAACTATTAACAGCGCTTATTGTAGCTCTTGCTCTTGCGGTTCCTGTTATTCAAACTGCAATGCCTAGAAAAAAGATAATTGTTTCAACAAATACAAAAGGGGAAAATAATGCTTAAACTTACAAATATTACAAAAACATTTAACCCTGGAACAATAACCGAAAAACATGCAATTCAAGGAATAGATTTACATTTACAACCAGGAGATTTCGTAACAATTATTGGTGGTAATGGGGCAGGAAAGTCAACATTACTTAATTTAATCTCTGGCGTTTATGCGGTAGATTCAGGCGAAATAATTCTGGACGGCATTAATATAACCAACAAAAAGGAATTTAAGCGAGCAGAATATTTAGGGCGTGTATTTCAAGACCCTATGATGGGAACTGCTGCTAACATGCAAATTCAAGAAAACCTTGCCCTTGCATATAGACGTGGTAATAGAAGAGGTTTTTCATGGGGAATAAGCCATGATGAAAAAGATATGTACAAAGAAAAACTATCTCACTTTGATCTAGGGCTTGAAAACAGAACATCATCAAAAGTGGGCCTTTTATCGGGCGGGCAGCGACAAGCTCTAACGCTTTTAATGGCAACCTTAAAACGCCCAAAACTTCTTTTACTTGATGAACACACGGCGGCTCTTGACCCGAAAACTGCAAAAAAGGTATTAGAGTTAACCGAAGAAATAATTGCAGAAGAAAATCTTACTACCTTTATGGTAACACATAATATGCGCCATGCTATCCAATACGGAAACCGTCTCATTATGATGCATGAAGGGCGCATTATTTACGATGTAAAGGGTGAAGAAAAGAAAAAGCTTGAAGTTTCTGACCTTCTTAAAAAATTTGAAAGTGCAGGCGATGATGGTGCTGTAAACGACAGAATGATCCTGAATTAATTCCTAATTACAAATTAGGAATTAGGAATTGCATTATATTGTCAATTTCTTTTGCGTATAACCATGGTGGGTTGATTATTGCCATTCCTGAGCCATACATCCCAAACGAATTATCTGATTGTTTGCTAAAGCAGTGTTCTACAACAGTAAATTTTTCTTCTAATTCGACTATTTCTGAAAGTTCTCGTTTTAGCGTTTCAGTTTCTTGATCGCGCCTATTTACCAATGGATACCACACAGCTACAACTGCCGTAGAGCATTTTCTGTTAAATACTCGAACTGCCGCACTAACTTTACTGTAATCATCATCTGTTTCATAGCTTGGATCAATTAAAACTAAGGTTCTTTGGGGGAAGGGGAGAGCTTTGAGCATTTCAAAACCGTTACGATTATGCACATGTATGCGTACATCCTTTTTTGTTATATAGTTAAGGGTGTCGTAGTCAGCCTTTTGAAGTTCGCTCAAAATTAGAGAATCTTGTTCTCTGCTTAAATGTCTTACAAGTTCAGGTGAACCTGCATATTCATTTTTTTTGAATAAATTTATACAAAGTTCGATATATGGAACTAATACTTCAGGTGCCGTATTTATATCTACACATTTTATAAAAGTTTCAATGCCTTCTTTTGCTTCACCAGTTTTCAGCGCCCAAGCATCTTGTAAATTGTATAAGCCACATCCTGCATGCGTATCTACATATGTAAAAGGCGTTTCTTTTTGTTTAAAGTGTGACACAAGTAAGGTGAGAACCGAGTGTTTAAAAATATCTGCTTTATTGCCAGCATGAAAGGCATGTCTATAACTTAACACTGTGGGTAATTAATAATGCATAATTAATAATTAATATTTACGATTTCAAGGCGTTGGAATAATGCACTAAAAGGTTTAAAATT
>CAYJPS010000106.1:0-7394 GCA_964372135.1 uncultured Treponemataceae bacterium
GTATTCTTGCATATGTTGTAAGGATGTATACGCATTATTCTTTGTTGAAACTTTAGGCATCACAGAAGAATTTATCTCCTCACGTTTATCGGAAGCTTTATTGGTAGCTATAAGTTTGGTGAGCTTAGTGAGGTAATATATCCTTTTCTTTTTTAAAAGGCTTGCACCAATAAGATATCTCATCGCTTTTAAAAACATATTTTACCCACACTTTTTGTTACTGTCATAAATATTATAAAAACTCTTATTTACAATATTTTTAAAATCAGTTTTTTTGATAATTTCTAAAATGTTATCAGCAGTATTCTCTTTTTCATATGGGTTTTTTGTATGTAAAAGTTTTTCTTTAAATGCAAAAAGATCCATATTATTAATCGCCTCTAAAATACCTACTTTTGTTGGTTCGCAGTTTATAATTGAATCAGCTTGAATTCTGCCTTTTTGTCTATTACCAATATTTATAGTTGGAATTTTAAAGCTTGGTGCTTCTAAAATCCCACTTGATGAATTACCTATAACTGCGTCAATATATTGTAAGGTGGATAAATATCTCACCATACCTAATGATTTATATGCTTTTGCATTTGTATTTTTTTCAATGAAATCATTCACTGTTTCAAAAATAACTTCATTACCTTCATCTGCATTTGGCATCGTAAAAATAAAACCTGTATCTTTTATTTCAGAGAGAGCATCACATAGGGCTTTAATTTGCCCTGCTACTCCGCCTACTTCTAAAGTTACTGGGTGAAAAGTTATAAGAAAATTTTTCTTATTTGAAAAATTAAAGTCTAAAGATTTTTCTAGTTCATCTTTTGGTAACAAAATAACTTTTTTAATATTTTCAACACCTAATGCACCAACATTATATACACGACTAGGGTTTTCACCAAGTTGAATAACTCTTTCTCTATATGCTTCACATGAAGTGAAATGTAAATGGCTCATTTTCGTGATTGAGTGCCTTATAGCTTCATCAATAGCGCCTTCAGTTGTTTCACCACCATGTATATGCGCTATAGGTGTGTTCGTAAGCATTGAAGCTGTGGCTACACCTAAAGTTTCAAAGCGATCACCTAGCACAACTACTAAATCAGGCTTTTCTTTAGAGAATAAATCAGTGAACTTCGTAATAGTAAGAGAAAGAACGTGTGCGGCTGTTTTTTCAATTTCAATATCAACAGTATACGAGATAGGCAGATTGATTTCTTCAATAGTATTACCAAATTTTTCAGACAGATGCATACCTGTTGCAATAAGATGAAAATCAATCGCATCATCATTATACATCTTTTCAATTAAGCGCGACATTATACCATAGTCCGCTCTTGTAGTTGTTATAAGAAAAATTTTTTTCATATTACTTACTTTCTGCTATCAGTTCGTCTTCATTATAATTTCTTGTTGCAGTGCTACCTATAACACTATCCCACTTCATAGGTGAAACACCATTACCGGGTCTTTTTGTTATTAAATTTTCTTCAGAAAAAATTTCGCCTTTTGCAATTGACTTTTTAGCAACAATTGACTTTCTTGCAATAGCAATATTTTTTTCTTCGCTTGGGCTTGGCTTTTTATCAAAAGAACCGAGAGATTTTTCAATATTACGTATAGCCGAAACCATTGCTTTTAGTTCATACGGTTCAAGACTTGCTTTATGATCAGGCCCTTCCATATTTTTATCTAAAGTGAAGTGCTTTTCAATAATTGTTGCGCCAAGTGCAACAGCTGCAATAGGAACTTCAATTCCTGCTGTGTGGTCTGAATAGCCAATAGGAAGATTAAATTCTTCTTTCATTGTTTGCATAGCATTCAAATTAACATCTTCAAAAGGGCAAGGATATTCTGTTGTGCAATGCAATAAAGAAACATCACAATCTTTCAACAAAGCTAAGCTTTCACGAATTTCATCTAAAGTTGCCATTCCTGTGGATAAAATGACAGGCAGGCCTTTTTTATTGATAGCGCGCAAAAAAGGAAGATTTGTTAAATCACCTGATGGAATTTTAATCAAATCAATACCAACTTCAAGCAATAACTCTAAGCTTTCTTCTTCAAAAGGAGTCGATAAAAACTTAATTCCCACTTTTTCACAATAAGCTTTAAGTTCAAGAGTGCCCTCTTTTGTAAGCTCAAGCTTTTTAAGCATATCTAGCTGACTTTCGTCTTTATCAGTTGTCTTATTTTGATAGTCAGCTTTATTAGCACTTTTGCTTGTCATTTTTTCTGCTACAAAATTTTGGAATTTTATATAATCACAGTTTGCTAACACTGCTTCGTCTATTAGCTTTTTCGCTAATTCCATTGAGCCATTGTGATTAACACCAGCTTCAGCTATAATCAAAACTTTAGGCATGAACTCTTTCCCCTGCTTTAACAAATGACGCATCAGGCAATATTGCACCTTGAATAACAATTGCATTACTGCCAACAAATGAATTTATTCCAATTTCAGCTCCACCATTCACAATTGCGCCTGTTGCTATATGGCTGTGTGCTTTTATTTTTGAATCATGTTCTATAAGAGCTTTTGAGTTTATAATGCAATTTTCTTCTATTACTGCTTCTGCATTTACAAGCGCATGATGCATAACTATTGCGCCTTTGCCAATAGTTGCACTTTTAGCAACATAAGCAAAAGGCGAAATGATTGTTGCAAATTTTGCGCCATAGGAAGAAATTTTATTATAGATTGTTTGCCTTAGCTCTGAACGTGTTACATGACCAACAGTCACAAGAAAGTGTGTTGTTTCAGAAAGATATTGAGCACAATTATCATCTGTATCTAAAATAGGATAACCTAAAACCTTCTCGCCCACTCTCGCAGAAACATCAAGAAAACCTTTAATAGTATATTGCCCTGCTTGTTCTATAACGTCCACGCATGACTTTGCATGACCGCCAGCACCAACAAGGATAATATCTAGCTTGTTTTCTTGTTTCATTATAAAACAACCCCACTTGGAATGTTTACAAGTCTTTGTTCAACGTATTCGGCATTTGACAAGTCTGAACAAGGTGCATCCTTGAACATTTTTAGTTTGTTCATCAATGTCCAAACAGGTCTTGTCATAACTTTATTGGAGTTTGTTTCTTCTAAAAAGGCATTTCTCTCATCAATATCAGCCATCATGAGCGCATTTAACCAATAATTTGACTCTGTGCCTTGAGGTTCAGAAACAAACCTGTCACCAAAAAATTCTTTATATTTTTGTGCAAGTACCCGTTTCTTTTCAATAAACAAAGGAAGCTTTTCAAGTTGAGCAACACCCAAAGCCGCATTCAAATTTGGCATACGGTAGTTATACCCTATTTCATCATGATTAAATTCCCAGCGATGAGGCATTTTTGCTTGTGTTGTAAGATGTTTAGCCTTTGCAGCCAATTCTTCATCATTAAACAAAAGCATACCACCACCACCGGTCGTGATGATTTTATTTCCGTTAAAACTTATAGCACTGATAGAGCCGAAGTTTCCGGTATGAACACCATCAGCAAAAGAACCAAGACTTTCAGCGCAATCTTCGATAAGAGCAACATTATATTTTTCGCAGATTGATTTAATCTCTGCAATTTTACACGGAAGCCCAAAGGTGTGCATAGGCACAACAGCTTTCACTTTTGAATTTTTCTTAAGAAAATCTTCAAGCTTTTCCGGACAAAGCCCCAAAGTTTCCCTATCAACGTCAATAAAGGCTGGCTGTGCATTACAATAAGAGATAGCATTTGCAGTTGCAATGAAAGTAAGTGCCTGAGTTGCAACGATATCGTTTTCTTTTACCCCCGCAAGTAACAAAGCCATATGCAAAGCATTTGTTCCATTTACGCATGCAACAGCCTTTTTCACACCACAAAACTTTGCAATGTTATCTTCAAAGTCGTTTACAAACTGCCCCACGCTTGAAACAAATGTAGATTCAATACATTCTTTGGTCAGCTCAACTTCTCGACTGTCAAAACATGGCTCATGAAGAGCAATAAAGTCTTTTGATGGATACTGCAACCGTATAAAGTCTATCTCTTTACTAAACATTGTAGATATCAACCTTATATTTTTTCAAGTTTTCAGCATTTGTGAACCATTTTATAGTTTCTTCAAGGCCTTTCTCGATTGTGTATTCCGGTGTAAAGCCAACAAGTTCTTTAATTTTTGTATTATCACACCAAAGTCTGTTCACTTCAGATTTTTCGGGGCGCAAACGTTGCTCGTCCACAATAAACTCAACATCACTTTGCATAATATCTTTAATAAGATTTAATGTATCCTCAACGCTTATTTCAAAATTTGAACCAATATTGATAATTTCGCCTGTTGTTTTTTCACTTTCGGCAAGCATCACAAAGCCACGACAAGTATCAAGCACATAGTTGAAGTCACGAGTAGGGCTGACATCACCAAGTTTAATTTCTTTTTTTCCACTCGCTATCTGTGTAATCATTGTAGGGATTACAGCTCTGGCTGACTGACGAGGCCCATAAGTATTAAAAGGTCTTACAATTGTTAACGGCAAATCAAATGTGCGGTAAAAACTTTCGGCAATAGCATCAGCACTTATCTTTGTAGCACTATAAGGAGACTGTGGTTGAAGAGGATGTTTTTCATCAATCGGTACATACTGTGCTGTGCCGTAAACTTCACTTGTAGAGGTTACAAGAATTTTTTCAACATTATTATCTAAAGCAGCCTGACAGATATTTAAAGTACCTTTGATATTAGTATCAATGTAACTATCAGGTGCAACATAAGAGTAAGGAATTGCAATCAATGCAGCCAAATGAAAAATAACATCAATATTTTTTGATATATGCTTTACATAGTTGGGATCTCTAACATCACCACAGAGTACTTCAATATCGGATAGACAAGAAACATCTTCAAGCCAACCCCAATTATTAAATGAATTATATTGGGATAAAGCTTTAACTTGAGCGCCTTGTTTTACAAGCATCTCTGTCAAATGTGAACCAATAAAGCCATCTGCACCTGTGATAAGAACTCTTTTATTATTTAACATGATTATTTAACCTTTGATTGTACTCTTTGTTCAAGTACATTTTGCATATTTTTCATTTCTTCAATCTGTCCCATATCTAACCACGCATCACCTGAAACCGGAAAAATTTCAACCTTCTTCCCTTGTTCAATAAAGCGAGTAATTAAATCAGGCATGCCGATAGATTCATTTTCATTTATACCATCAATAACTTCCGGTTCAAGAAGATATATGCCAACGTTTGTCAGAAAAGAGAATGTTGGTTTTTCCTCCATCATAATTTTGCCGCCTTCGTCCATCTTTATAACACCATACGGAATTTCTACATCTTTTGTAGCGGCAATAAAAGTGATAAAGTTATTATGTTTTTTATGATACTCATAGACACAAGAATAATCAACATCAACAAGAATATCACAGTTTGAGAGGAAAAAAGTTGTTTTGATTTTATCTTTTAATAAAGTCAATCCGCCGGCAGTCCCTAAAAATTCAACTTCTTCATGATAAGTCATGCTATAGTCTTTTTCAATATCATTATAAAATGCTTTCACTATATTTTTTTTATGATTAAGAATGAGATGAAAATCATTACAACCATAATCTTTAAATGAATTGATTACGTGTGAACAAATTGGAAGATCGCCAATAGGGATGAGCGCCTTAGGCAATACTTTTGTGTAGGGATAAAGTCTTCTACCAAGTCCGCCTGCCATAACAACTGTAGAAACATTTGTTATGGGTTCAGCAAGCATTTTCTTTTTTGTTTGCCCTTGAGTCGGCATTTCATCCCAAAAAATAGCATCAATCAAAACATTTTCTTCATTTACAACGGGATAGACTATCAGTTGATCTTGAGGATTAAACGCTTCTCTGTCAAGAGCAACCGACGAATGAATTACACTTGGCGAGGGATTCATTGCCTTCACGATCTCTTCGTTCAATGATCCGCCAGATAATAGAAATCTACGCATATCACCATCAGTGAAAAGGCCCAATAGCTCATTACTTTCAGAAGCAACAAAAACACACTTTTTACCGGTTGCGTGAATAATTTTTATTGCTTTTTTCACACTAATGGTTGGCGAAACTAATAATTCGGTATATGCAAACATCTAAATCTCCATCATTTTACAAAGCACAGCATTAGCGTACCGTAAGTCGTTGATATTTTTTACTTTACCTAAAAACACATTTAAAAAAAAGGTCATTTCAGTAAGGTACTTACTATTATGCTCCTCGGTAAAAAATTGAGCATTCCCAGTAGTTAATTCCGTAATAGAAGAATTAACAAAGTCGCATAAATACGTTTCATTGTTTGTATAAATTTCTATTTCACGCCTTGTTTTTCTACCAAAATAATCTAAATGCAAAGCTAAAAACATATTTGGATAGGTTGCCAAGTAATTAACAACATCAACACTATCCAACTCTAAATCTGAAAACTTTCCTTCCAGTAACGTATGTTTTTCCGGAAAACCAAAAAGTGCATATAGGTAGTCAAATTCATGAATAAGATCCAGTTTCACCCCTCCACTCTCTTTAGTTGAAGAATAAAGCTTTCTATAGTCAGTATTTGGACGCCAATCCGGTAAATATGATGAGCAGATTGCTCTTGTAGAAATTACTTGTTCTCTGTTTACAATCTTTTGAATTTCAGAAAAAACCTCCGTGTGCCTGATAGGACATGCCACATAATAATTATCTTTAGGATGAACATTTAAAAATGTTGACATTTCGGACTGTGATAAAGGTTTTGTAAAGACCGGTTTTTCCACAAAGAAAAATTCTGCTTTTTTGAGAACTTCCGTCAGGGTTTTGTAATGCAGCTGAGAGGGATTATTAAGAAAAATTATATCATATAAACCTAGGTCACTCACATTGAAGTATTCATTCTTAATTAATTCTGCAACATCAGGTGAAAGTGAAGTCCTTGTATGGCGAAGAGCATCAACTTCAATAGCCATACCTAAGCTATTTGCGACAGTATGCATATTTTTTAAATGTCTTGTTCCGATACTTCCAAGACCAATGAAACAGATTCTGCATACTTTTGACATTACAATTCCTCTATTTCAGAGATTAGATCTAAGATAATACTATCTTCTTCAAAAGAGTGTTTAGGCTCTTCTACACCGGAAACTACACCAAAAAAGTTTTTTACTTCTTCCATATATGCATTTTCAATAATATTTGAAGCGTAGGCCTTATCTTGAACGGTATTATCATACAAATGTATAAAATCATCTTCCTTGGTAGACAGATTATAATGAACTAAAGAATCAGGAGTTCCAGCCCATGTTATATCAATATCTTCAGAGTAAATCTCAAGTTTTCTTCTTGCTTTTCTGGAAACCACATCAAAGGAAACAAGCCCCTTGCTTCCATTTTCATGCGTAAAAG
>CAYJPS010000107.1:0-7392 GCA_964372135.1 uncultured Treponemataceae bacterium
CGAAAATACGGAACCGTTCCACACTCTGGTTTTGGTTTAGGTTTTGAAAGACTTCTTAGATACGTAACAGGTATGGGTAACTTGAGAGACGTTATACCATTTCCAAGGGCACCAAAGCAAGCGGAGTTTTAAGATAATTCCTAATTTGGAATGCCGAATTAGGAATTGTTATACTTACAAATAAAAGAACGTTTGAGTTAGCAGCGAAGACTGTTACAGGGTTTAAACCACAGATTACACAGATTAATGGGATTTTTATTATGAGAGTTTAGATTATGAAAAAGGCTTCCGAGAAATCGGAAGCTTTTTTTGTGGTTTTCTATTTTTTATATTCAGTAAGAAAGACTCCACCTGATTCTAGCTTTTTGCGAAGTTCGACAATATCTATATCTTCTACATCACATCCTTGTTGGATACACTGCCAAGCAGCAGTACCTGCAGCTTGACCAATTGCCATAACAATAGGTGTAACACGTATAGCTGCACAAGCTTCGTGAGTTGCACTTATACACCTTCCTGCAATTATGAGATTTTTACACAATGGGCTTATTAAAGCTTTGTAAGGAATAGAATACCAACTTCCTTTTTTTAAGAATTTATGATTTGTTTTTTCACCATCAGGAGAATGAACATCAATTGGGTAACCGCCCATAGCAATAGCGTCATCAAACATTTTGTTTTCCAATAAATCCTCTGCTGTAAGAGTATATACACCTTGTATATGACGCGTTTCTCTCACACCTATATGCGGACCCGTACTAATTATTTTACAATTTTCAAAACCTGGGATATACTTTCTCATAAAACTTACAATTTCATGGGCTTGTTTTCTTCCCTCAACCTCCGCATATGTAACATCAAATGGATTTAATGCTGACTTTTTAATTATGCGGCTCATATTTAATATGAATTCACCCTTGTTATTTGTTTCAAAACAAAGAACTTGATCGCGGTCAATTGAAAACTCACCCCTCTTCTTTGCTATATCTATTACAGAGTAGGCTCCCTGGACTCCTGTCCTCGGAATTTCTCGCAATCTATCAAAGGGAATAGGCTCATACATGTCATTTTTATTAGTTTGAATGTAATTGATTAGCGTATCTCTATTTACATTGTAAACCTTTACATTCATTGTCATTGGTTGAGCAAGGTTATCTCCTTTTCTGCCAAATTCTGTCTCGACCCCTGCACAAACTGCTAAATCTGCATCAGCACTTGCATCAATAAAAATTTTCCCATGTACTTCAAAAAATCCTGCTTTTGAATGGATTGTTACCGATTTTATTCTGTTTCTTTCTACTACACAATCTGTAAATGTAGAATGGTATAGTAAACTTGCACCTTCATCCAATACCAGTGTTTCCAACACTATTTTTAAACCTTCAGAATCAAAAGGCGTAACACTACTTGCATAACCTACAAAGTCATCCATATGCCCAGGAGAAAAACCGAGTACTTTCATTTTCTCTATAATCTCATCGGGAATACCACATACAACTTTTGTTTTACCTGCATGATATGTCATTTGAGGTCCAGTTCCACCCATTGTTAACATTCCACCCAGAAAACCATATTGTTCTATGAGTAGTGTTTTTGCACCATTTCGAGCGGCTGCAATTGCGGCCAAACTCCCAGCAGGGCCTCCTCCGATTATTATTACATCATAATTAAGATTTTCCATTTTTACCTTCTTTTATTTTTTGATAATACGTATGGGCAAAAGCATGTGCACCTATCTCGCTCAAAGTACGAATTCCAACTTTTCCAATTTTCAGCTTGCCAATCGTTAGCATTGGTAATTGATATATTCGACTCGTTAATCCAAATCTTGTTGTTTCTAAAAAATGATAATATTCATGACTCAAAATGATTTGCTTTGCTGATTCTAGTTCCATATCATTTTCTTGAGCCCATAATGAAATTGAACCAAGATATAAATTGATTACTTTTTGCCCCGATATAAAATCACAAAAATATCGTGTGTTTCCCACAACATAATCCTTTTGTATTTCATTACACATAAGCCCTTCATTTTTCACAATTTGCACAAAATCTTCTAAACCATCATACTCGTAAAAAATTACTTCGGCAGCAGTCTCTCCTTTCTTCCATGCTTCATCAACAATTCGCTGCCTGTCATTTAACGGAATTCTATCATATAAAGCATCATACGATAGTTCTTGTAAGGCAAGATTTTTATTCGGAAAAGGAAATGCAAAATTCATTAATACTCCTATAAAAACTCCGCGTTAGCGGTGCGTCATGGAGGACGCATATTCGCAGTTTTGAAAGCATCGCTTTTCAAACTACAAATGATAAAATAACATGGAAGTTATTTTATCATTCCTCCTTATACATCCAAGCGACTTGTACCAATTGCTATTACAGCATCATCTTTTGAGTAACCAGAAAGTTCAACCGTTCCAAGTCCATAGATTTGCTCTGCGGTTTGCATTCCTGAAAAATTTACAATTCGTTTTCCTACAACAAGAAATATATTAGGAAAATTCACACCACCATCATTATATTCTGAAAGCTCATCTGCAATGTGTTGAACCACCTGTTTCCAAGATTCAATATTTGCACTATGCACTATTGCATTTTGCCTTTGAAGTCTAATTATTCCTTCTTCATCCATAAGTCGTATCGGTGTTGTAATTTTCCGTCTCAATCCAAAAAGTTTTTTTTCTTCCTTTTCATACTGAATTGCGTACATTGCATCAGTGCGTGCACTTATATATAAGGTATGTACATCAACATTAAGATTTTCAGAAGCAATTTTTAAGAGATCTTGCTCTTCAAGTTTTCTTGTCATCAGGTTTTTGCTTCGCATCTCAGTAGTCCCTACCGCAATTGCCCTTATCACCTTGCGCTGTGTATCTATTTCCACACTAACTTCAACCGAATCAGGAGCAGCACCATTTCGAATAGCTTTTTCTTGTGCTTCCCTTCTCACACTAATAATATCTTCATCAGAGGGATTATGCACAGATCTTTCAACAATATCTCGAACCATTGCAAGTGCAACACCTATAGTTGAAATAACAGAACTATTTTTTGCAATTTTATATTTATTTTTCATTGTAGCAGCTAGATGAGGCACAACTGTGGATGCTCCACCTCCTCCACCAACAAAAAGAGTTGTCCTAGAATCCATATTATAGTCTTTCATAATTGCCGTTGCAACTTTCGCATTCTTTTCTGCTGCAAAAGCAAGAACTTTTTTTGCCATATCTTCTACAGTAGATTTTTCACTGTCAGCTAAGACTTGCCATGCTTTTTTTGCAGCTGCAATATTTCCATATGCATAATCCTCAGGGTCTATAAAACCTGCAATATTCGCAGCACCTGCTAATGTAAGGGCAAATCGCTTCCCATTAGAGCATTCTATACATGCATATTCTGGGTCAGTTTCTGTTGGTTGAACTGTGACAAGTTTTGGGTCAATAATATCATTTTCATCGGCATATACTTCATATGAGAGAGAAGCAATATGGGCACTACGTGGACCAACATCAATTGTAATACCTTTTTTGAGTTGTATCATGCTTCCACCACCTATACCAACAGTTCGAACATCTAAACTGTTTAAGTAGGTTTTATGCCCCCCTACTTCGGCATATTGAATCATTACTTTCCCATCTTTTACACATGAAATATCAGTTGAAGTACCTCCTACTTCAAAAAAAACTCCATCTGTAAGTTTTTCATACATTAGTGCCCCTGCAACACCTGCAGCAGGCCCTGATAAAATTGTTAAAATTGGTCGTCTTCGAACTTCATCTACGGTCATAACACCACCATCACAACGCATAACCATCAGAGGACTTTTAATATTTGCTTTTTTTATACTCGACTCAGTCATTGTTGCAGCTTCTAGCATCTTAGGCATAACACTTGCATTAACAACTGCTGTACGGGTTCTAATTCGAAGACCATATAATTTAGAAATATCATTTGTTGCAGTTGCAGGAATATCCATATCTGTACAAACCAATATAGCTTTATTTTCATTTTCAGGATCATCAACACTGAATGCTTCTGCAGCAACAATGCTTGATGCATTTTTTTGAACGAGTTTAGAAACTGTATCCCTAATTGTGTCCATTAGGTTAGCAGTACCATTTATACTAATATATTCATTTTCTGATTTTAAATACTTTCCAGCAGCTAAAGGAATATTACCAATAGTTGTATCAGATTTACTTTTTGCTCCTTGCAAACCACTACCAAATGTAATTATACCAACTTTAGCTACGTCTCCTTCCAATAAAGCATTTGTTGCTTGGGTAGTTCCGTGTGCAATAAAAATTACATCTTCCGGCTTTACATCGTATTGAGACATTACTTTTTGCAATGCTTCAACAATCCCACTTGCCACACCATCTTCAGCAGTATGCGTAGTTGGAACTTTTACAGTACCTATTAATTCATATGTATCATGGTTGATAACTGCTGCATCGGTAAAGGTTCCACCGACATCAATGCCTATTCTTACTTTCATATATTTCTCTTTTTTTGAATGCTAACGAGCCTATGAATAAGTCCTATTAACAATAAGACTTATTCACAGTATCAGCTTAAAAATAATTAATTGATGAAATGATTACACCAACTATCGCAATTCCCCAGAGGTATGGAAGAAGCTTTTTCGTGATAACATTTACTTCAACTTCAGCAAAGTTTGCTGTCCAAACATTTTGAGTATTTGTTGGATCCCCACAGCCTTGTATTCGTTCTGCTGCTAAAAATGCCCCCATTACCGCTAATGGTGAAAGTGTGCCTAATCCAATAATAAGCGCCGCAATCCCGGATCCTAAACCAAAAAGGTTCATTGGGCCACGATATAATGAAAGAGGAGCCAGTAAAGAAAAGAAAATAATATATGGTACTCTATTTTCAGGGATAACTGCTAATAAGAATGGATTTAATACTTCCTTAACCATACTGTGTGTTACTGCAAGGTATAAAATACCAATTCCAATCATTAGTATTACTGCAGGTCCTGCATCTGTAAAACCATCATAGCATGTTTTTGCAAGCATATTCATCGCTTTTGCAAAACTTTTTGAAGTAAAAATTAAAATCCAAATTATTCCTGCCAAAAATGCAGGCACAACTGGCACTCTAACTACTGCAACCAGAATAATAGGTACAAGTGGTGTTAGC
The DNA here is from genome assembly GCA_964372135.1 of uncultured Treponemataceae bacterium. Taxonomy (GTDB): domain Bacteria; phylum Spirochaetota; class Spirochaetia; order Treponematales; family Treponemataceae; genus CAYJFX01. The sequence continues at coordinate 5,170 of CAYJPS010000107.1, forward strand.
ATTGCAAAACTACCTCTAATCCCTTTTACCTGTGCAGAGGGACTGTTCTCTGTATTAATTGGTGCTGCAAAACTAAATTTTATTCCATTTCGTTTAAATTCAATAATAATAAATAGCAAAGTGGCTAATGCGGTTGCAATAAGCAAATATACTTCAAATGATTGTATAGCGCTAATTTCCAGTTGAAAAATATTTGAAAATGTTTGCCAGTTAGCAATATTAAAAGTTAACCCTGTAGTAAATGCCATTAAAAAAATACATGCAGCACTTGTAGCTGGTACACCTACTGAAATTAGGATTGGTAAAACAATCGAACCAACCATAATTATAGAACCTAAGCCATTTAATGTCGTAAACAACAATGCACACGCAACTGCAATTATTATTGTAACTATCAATGGACGATCTCCACCTAATTCAGCACTTTTTTTGATTATGGTTTCTGTAACGCCCGTTTTGTTCATTAGTTGACCAAGCCAAGCACCAAAGATAACTGCCATAATAGCACTACCCATACGAACACTTCCGGCTTCAACAACAGTCTGTAACCAACCAATTGCCTTACCTTCTGCATCAGTTCCAACAGCAGGTACCCCCGCAATAATACAGATAATTACCGCTAAGAGAGGTAACGCCAATAATGTAGGAATTTTCTTAGTCATCATCAATGCTGCGATTATAAGAAAAAATACAATAATGAGAACGCCTTGTAACATTTCTCGCTCCTTTTTGGGATATTTCCCTTTTTATTTTTACCATCACGATGGTATTTTCCTTGTTATAGAGAATCTATTGCGCGCCTGAAATCAGCACAAGTAGTTCTTACTGATTCTACACTTGGAGTTTTTCCCATAACTATAGCTCCAATCATAAGTGCCTTACAGCCAACTTCTGCTAAATATGTAACTTCAGAAGGGTTAATAGCAAGTTGTGTTGGGATTAAACAGGGTTTATGAGATTTTTGAACTATATCCTCGTATTGTAAAATATCTGCATATGTTAGCAAGTTTCCGTAGCATGTTCCAGGTTTTATACTGCATTCAAGTACATCAATTTTTGATTTTGCTATGCATGCCAACGAAGTATCATTATAACTATTATCTATTGCAGCCATTTTAGTTAAGACCTTACTCTCAAGCATATGACAGGGTAAATGGTGAATATATGATGAAAAAAAAGATAATCCCATATCTTCAAGCTCTAATCGCTCTTCTGCACAAACAAAGGCATCCTCACCTCCAGGAACAAGTCCAACAGGTACGCTTTTTGATATTTGTATTAGTTCCTTTAAAAAATTTTTGTTTTCAGCATAAGATCCAAATGTTTGATTTGATGCCCTGTGCCATACATTACAATGAACCTTTATTGCTTGAGCCCCACCATCAATTGCAGCCTGCGCTAGTTCAATATCATTAGAAGGTAAGCTTACTACTAAAGTAAAAGGGTTTTTTAGTAACATTTCTTTAAAATTCATTCTTAAACGTCTCCTTTTTTTAATATAATTTAGGCAATTAGTATTTGCATTCTAATTTGCTCTGCCATTGATTTAGGTGCAATATCTGCATCTTGCTCTAATAGAAGCAATTTTGGCATAGACTTGTTTGGCAGAAGCATTCGCAATTTTTTTCGTACTGTTTTCAGTAGCAAATCTTCTTGCTTTGATGTTTCACTTAAGAATATTGAATCTAAAGGAAAAAGAGAGCATAAGAATGCAATTACCATAACTATTTGCGAAAGCACTAAATCATTACCTGCATTTTTCTTTAATAGTGCATTAGACTTATTTGCAATAAGATTATTGTTTAGACTACCATTAAGAAAGTATGTCAAATCAGAATAACTGCCATTTATTAATGGCACTGTTCTGCCTTCAACCATTAAACCTGTTACAATGAGTTTTTCTCCTATTGATACATGAGCACAGCTTGATGATTCGTGTGTATAAGTTTGAACTGCATTAGCTATTGTATAGGCTTGAGAATACTCTTCAATAACTGATACATGAAACTGTGTGGTAAAAGCATCTTTCAAGGGAATACTTGCAGAATCTATCCCTGTAGAATACATTACATTGAAATCTGAAGCTTGCACATTTTCACTAAACAATAATCCTATCGCTTTTAAGTTCTTTAGATTTAATGATTCTGTAAAACCTGAAAATGCTTGTGAAAACAAAATTAATATATCATTACCTGATTTTATATTATGACCAAGACACATCTG
>CAYJPS010000108.1:0-7245 GCA_964372135.1 uncultured Treponemataceae bacterium
CTCTAAGCAGCATAACAAGCGGGTTAAACGGGTCCTTGCGCGGCTTTTTACTGTTACAGGGTGTGGGAACGGTTGGGCAAAATGTATTCTTTCCTTACCTTTTTGGTAATTAATGTTGACTTTTTTATATTTTTACCTTATAATTACCTAACAGGTAATTATAATTGCTTTATGGAAATTGAATATGCAAGTAAAAAAATAGAAAAATACTTCCTCAACTTAACCAAACTAAAACAAAAGATAGGTCTTAATTTAGCAAGGATGGCTAAACAACGCTATGACCAATTAAAAGCTGCTCCAAGTTTTCAAACCTACCTAACAACAGGGTTAGGTAAGCCGCACTCCTTAGAGGGGAAAGAGTTTGAAGGTTGTTATGGAATTTCTCTATCTGCAAATGTTCGTTTAATTGTAAAACCTAAAAGCAAAGATGTAAGTACAGAATCTTTAGAAATCTGTACCATAGTAATTATAGAAGGAATAGGTGATTATCATGGCTCAAAAATCAATGTCCTTATCCCGTGAATTTATTATACATCCCGGGGAAACTTTGGCAGAATTATTAGAAGATAGAAATATGAATCAAAAAGATGTAGCTATGCGCACAGGTTTTTCAGAAAAACACATTAGTAAAGTAATTAATGGAATGGCGCCAATTACAGCAAATTTTGCAAAAAAGCTACAGGTTGTATTTGGTGTAGAGGCTTTATTTTGGATGAACCTTCAATCAAACTATGATTTAGAACTACAAGAAATTGAAGAAGCTGAAAACATTACACAAGAAGAAATTGATGCCTTAAAACCATTAAAGGAAATATCCAATTATCTTTTCGAAGTGGGTATACTAGAAGATTCAAAGAGCAAGATAGAAAAAGTACTAGCTTTTAGGAATTTTTTAAGGCTTTCTAATCTTACTACCGCGAAAAAGATTGTAAAAGTGTCGGCATATAGAGCATCTCAAAAAGACACACCAGATCCCTATGTGCTTTGTGCATGGCAAAGACTTTGCGAAATTATGGGTGAAAAAATTGAACTAGACAAAGAACTCGATATAGAAAAATTGAAAAACAGTATCCCTATCATTAAAGAGATAATGCTTGAAGATGTGCATACTATCCAAAAGCAACTACCAAAAATTTTTTCAAAGTGTGGTATTAAATTCTGTATTGTACGGCATTTTAAAGGAGCACCGGTTCAGGGCTATATTGAAAAAAATGATAAAGGCGAAATATTACTATGTATTACTATTCGCCAAGCGAGTGCAGATATTTTTTGGTTTACCCTATTCCATGAAATTGCGCATATCTTAAATAATGACATTAAAAAGCAATTTATTGATTACACTTCTCCACAGAGTAAAGATACAGCAGAAGAAAAAGCAGATATTTTTGCCATGAATACATTACTTGATTCTAAAAGATACCAAGATTTTATTAGCAAATGGGATTTTTCTTTAAATGCAATACAAGAATATGCAAAAGAAGAAGGCGTACCGAGTTGTATTGTTATTGGAAGATTACAGAAAGAAAAGAAGATACCATATACTTTGTTTAATGCTGAGAAAGTACGCTGGGAATGGGTGTGAGGGGTTGTATTTTTAATCCAACCCACTCATAATAGTTCTCAGCGTGCTGTAATCGGTTACATCATGGTAGCGGACTTTACTGGTAGAAATAATATTAAATAATTTTTTTTGCTCTCTTTCTCCTAATATCCTAACTCCCCTAGGAGATTTTTGTCCATGCAATTTTATAAGTTAGTTTCAATATACAGCCACACATCATTCTATTAAAAAAACTGATGCACAAAATTTAAAACAGAGAGAGGTTTTAAATCCATATCACCTATTGAAGTACACATATCTTCAAATTTTTTATTACTCCATAGAGGATGCATCAATATATATCTTTCATTACCTTTAGATATAATTATTGTTTCATTTATTTGCTCTGTAGCTTTATCTATCATATTATAGTGACTTAGTGACTCTATTGTCTTTACTATTAAACTGTACCAATATCCATCCTTTTGCAAGATGGACGGAACATAAGATTTATCCGCTGAAATTCTAGCAAGGTCAAGCCCTAAACGCCAATTCAGTAAGCCATGATTAAATTGATTGTAGTAATCTCTTAAACAGTCATAGCAAGATAAGTCGCAGTTTTCAGAATGTTGTTCTACTATTAAATGTTTGTATATTTCTCCATCAGGCAAACATGGTTCTATAAATATTTCTTTTTTTGTTTGTGCATCTGTACTGCCTAGGTAAGAAGTATAACCAGCTCCATTTTCTAGTTTTTCCACCATGTAAACGGTAGGGTGAATATTTCCATTATGCTTTTGAACAAAATAATTGCAGGAAAGTTCTGTCGTTTCAATATCTAGCTTATTAGTTATGCTTTTACGTAATAAGGTTCCCCATGATAAAAAAGCACTTTCAATTGCACTACATTGGGTTTCTCCAAAATCAGGATTAATTGCATCAAGACAAATTTCTGTATTAGAAGACTGTATACAAATCTCTAATATACCTGTCACTTTTTGAGTGTACAAAGCAATAGTTTTTTCTTCAATAGTTGGCTGGTTAGCTTTAAGCTCAGATGTACTGTACCATCCTTTTTCATTTGGTTTCTTCGCAATATTAAATAAACTTCCAGAATTTGTATTCAACGAATAAACAACCCCTTTTTCAGGTGTTATGTTATTACCTATAAGCAAATTTGACTCAGCAACTTCGTGCATACAAATTTCTGTCTTTTCAGAATCAAGCACTGTGGTACTTGATACAGGATTCCAATCAAATTGACCATTAAAATCTTTTGGATATAGTTCTGTTATATAACCTGTTGGTATCGCACACTCATATGAGTCTAGAACAGTATTACATAGTGGGCATGTATCATTTCTATCGGACAAAGTAGTATAACCACATTGTTTAGTACAGATTTTCATTGTTTGATTTTCAGAAAAAATTAATCCATCATTATCAATAGGTTTAGAAGACCCTTTTTGCGGAACAAAATTACGAAAACCTATAGACTTTAGTACTTTTTTATCTTTAACAATTTCGCAACCAGGTGTAAATGTATTTAAAGCTACATCCATTTGCCTGTCAACTACATTTTCAATGGGAAACTTAATAGGGGGTTTTTCAAATAAGTAACATACTTGACTTGGAAATCCAAACATAGGAAGAAGTCCTCCTGCAGCAAGTCTTTCACTTAGTTCAAGTTGAAAGAACTCTTTTTTATCCAATAAGCCATCTATTCTCTCCACAATTTCATATTGTATATAGTTAATTAGGTCTTCTTTCTTATCATTTTTTTGAGATAGATAATCTATCATAGTTCCTACTTTCGTAATATTATTTTCAATCCAATTTTTAACAAACTGCCGATTAATATCCCAGTCGAGAGCTTTTCCAAAATTACCATGCACACTTGATGTCTTATCTACATTACAATTAGAACTTGAAAAAGTACTAAACAGAACTTCTTTGACCAAAAAGCGTTTTAAAATATCATCACTCTTTAAATCAATATAAGGAGCAGAAGGAATACCTGACACCATTCTTTCAGGTTGATTATAATGTGTTTGATCATGAGTATTTACCCGTGCAACAGTGAGAGCAATAGATAAGGGTGTATTTCTTCGTCCTGCTCGTCCAACGCGCTGTTGATAATTAAATCTTTGTGGTGGAACATTACCCATCATAACTGCAGATAAAGATCCAATATCAACACCTGCTTCCATTGTTGTTGTAACACTCAATAAATCTATGGGTTCTGTTTTTTTATTTTCATCATCAAAGAGAATATCTTGAAAATACCGCTGTCTCTTTAAGAAATCTGAATCATCTGTTTGTCCAGTTAATTCTTCGCAATGCAGTCTAAAAGGCTTTCTATCACTTGTTTTTACGTAAAAGTTCTTTTCTTGAAATTCTCTGGTAATTATTTTTTTACAATTCTCATCTAATTTTGCTCTGCAAAAAGTACATATACCCATAGATTGATGCAAATGTATCGTTTTACATTTTTTACATTCCCAATAATTATCCCCGACTTCGGATTTAACAAAAACAATATTTTCACCTGTCAAAGAGATATCTTCTTCTATATTTTTCACTACAGAGTTCATGTGTTTTTTTAACTCTTCATCATATGGTGTCTTCATTCCACAAGCTGTTTCATATTTTCTAAACCTTCGTGGAAAACTTGATGGAGGAGAATATCTTCTATTTTTTTCAAAAATTCTCCAACTTTCACCTAAAATTCTAATAGCTGAACTATAATAATTTGAAATAATGCCATTAACACCAATTATTTTAAAATAACCTATTCCAAGGTTTTCAAAGCTTGTTTTTGATGACCCAAAAATTGTTTTTAATACTTCTGTATGCAAGTTAAAATTTAATTGGTCATAAAATCGTTTGTCAGAATTGGTATCTATCTTTTCTGTATAGGTGTTCCAATCAATTATATGAGTCCAAGCTTTGTCATTACCACTATCTATTTGGTAGGTCGGATAAGGTCCAGCCGGATTAATACCCAGCTCAACTAATCGACGAAAAACTCTATCTATTATTATTTTTATATCTATATTTTGATTTGTTAATGCTTTATCTAAATAATCCGTATTAGCAGCATTATACTCCTCTTCTTTTTCATCGCGAATTTTTTCTCTTAAATTTTTATAAGTAGAGTTTGACTTTATTGTTTCCTGTATTTTTATATCGATCTCTTTCCATATGATCTTGCCTTCTCTCAATTTCATTAGTGAATCTAATACATCATTTCCTGAATCCAAAGAATTCAATACAATACTACGGATTGTATCCCTATAGTGGTCTAATTCAATTCCTGCAGAAAGTTTTGCAGCACCTTGTCTACTATCAGAGAATAAAATTAATTTTTCATTTTCTCGTTGTTCCCGTATTGTGCTAATTAATAAGTCTGCAAAAATTTGGTTTACCTTTTGCACACCAGTTCCATGCCTGTATAAAGGTGTAAAGGTATCCTTATCTTCTTTTTGTTGTATTTTCCAATTACACTTAGGACAAATTTCTGGAAAATCTGGACTTTCAGGGTTTCGGTTGTATTTTATGTATTTACCATATCGGTTCATTGAAAGAACACCTGTAATAGAATCAAATTCGCATGAAATCCAAGGATCCTCTTTGCTTTTAGAACTAGAAACTGCATTCTCAATGACAGGGTGGAATATTTCTTGATGAATTTTTTTTCCTAATATACCTGGGTTGTAATTTGACAACTCTTTCTCTATGCCCTCTTCTATGGGATACCCAGCTAAATATATTTCACCACATTGCCGACAAATAATAGCTTCAAGTACTTTTCCCCCACATGCACACCGATTAAGTGGTGAAGAATATAATTTTCCATAGAGCCTGTCCACTTCTTTATATCCTTCATCAACTATATTGCATTCTTTATTTGAACAAATCCAAATATTATCAACATTACGTGCAAACAGATGTAATCTCATTGCTTGCATAACTGACCCGTTATCATTTTTTGATAAGTTTATTAAGAGTAAAATTAACTCTAAATACTTAAGGTATTTTTCTGAATTATCTCCAAGGAGGTCTTTTGTTATGCTATCCACCGATTTAGCAGAAATATTGCCATCTTTGTCTTGCATAGATAGCTTTAGCCATTCACTTAGTTTATATTTTTCAGCAGTTTTTGAAATAGTGAGATTATCAATTCCTAAAATGCAATCAATTTTCTCTGACAACATACTATCATTAGAATAGCTTTGTAAATTAACTTGTGCTATTAGTTTATCAAAGAGATCTAAAGGTAGAGGCGGAAGATTCTCTTTTTTTATTATGTCTTTTTGATCATCACCAAATAAAGAAAAAGTTGAAAAATCAGCTCCAAAAAAATCACTTAAAAAGCTTTGAGTTTTCTTGCTTTCTGAATTCATAGAAGCACTTGATGCAAGGAATCTAACTTGTTTTGAGTCTGGTGTTAGACCTAACCGCTCTAATAATATTTTTAATATATATGAAACCTCTGTACCTGCAGTGCCCCTGTATGTATGCAGCTCATCTATAACCAGTGTAAATATATGTTTTTCATCTTCGTGTAACCATTTTTTTGTTTTTTCAAAAATCTCTGATTCAACGGTTCGTGTAAGCATAATATTTAACATGCTATAATTTGTTACAAGAATATCTGGCGGAGTTTTTTGAATGTGTTTTCGTAGAATCAATTCACTTGAATTATCATCAGTACATGGTGTTGAAAATTGTAAATCATTAAAATCTTCTTTTGAAAGTTTTTCTTGGCTTTCCTTTATTTGAAACCACTTTCTTTTATACTTCTGCAAATCAAAATCTCTATCTGGGGTTTTTCCCGTATATCGAGCAAAATGAAAGCGGTTGTTTTTTCGCTTTTCATTTAACCACAATTTTACTTCATCACTGTCTAGTGTTCTCCGCAAACGAACCATCTGGTCTTCTGCTAGAGCATTCAGTGGATAAAGTATCATTGTACGCATGGCTGAAGTTCTTTTATTCTGTTTGGGATTTTCCCAACCCTTTGATTCTTCAACTAAACTAGCAATTACTGGCAATAAAAAACATTCTGTCTTACCAGAACCGGTACCGGTTGTTACAACCATATGCTTTTTGTTTTTTATTACATCAAGGAAGGAATCTTTTTGGTGTTTATATAGTTTTCGTTCGGAACCATCTGTATTTTGTAGCAAACCTACATTTGCGAATTCTGCTATATCTGTATTTATTTTATTATCGATACAAATATTTGTTAATGTATTTTCTCCTTCGTACTTGCTTACTAGCTCAATAATTGGAGACTGCATAATTACTCCAGGCTTAGAGTACAACGCTCTTCTTTCTTTTTTATAACAATCTAAAGAAAGAGGGATACCGGTATCAATATAATCTAGATATGATTCTTTTAATTTTTCTGCAATTTTTATAGGATTAACCATGTAATTCCTCCACTGAAGTTACTCCGAAAATTTTTTTTATTTCTGTTACTATTTCTTTAGTAATATTTTTTAAAGGTGTTGCTTTATTAAGTCTTTTATAATATGTTTCATTTAATAACTGTTCTGGGCTACAAAGTATTAAACAACGTAGTATAAGGGTTGGCATCTCTGTATAATACTTAATGCATATTTCGTTTCTTGCAATATCATATTTAAACAGGCTTTCTCCATTTCTAACACGAACATAACAACGGGCCCAGCTTATTG
>CAYJPS010000109.1:0-7133 GCA_964372135.1 uncultured Treponemataceae bacterium
ATAGCTGAAAGAAGTGCCTTTGTATATGGATGCAAAGGATTTGCAAAAAGCTCTGCCTTCGGGGCAGACTCTATAACATTTCCTAGATACATAACAATAATATGATCAGAAATATGTTTTACTACAGAAAAATCATGCGTAATAAATATATAGGTTAATCCTAATTCTTTTTGAAGATCTTGCAAAAGATTAATAACTTGTGCTTGAATTGATACATCAAGAGCTGATACTGGCTCGTCACACACTATGAATTTAGGATTTAGAGCAATGGCTCTTGCAATACCAATTCGTTGTCTACGTCCTCCATCTAGTTCGTGAGGATATACACTTGAAAGTCGTTCTGCAAGACCAACAATATCCATTAATTCTTTAACTCTTTTATCGACTTCTTGTCGTGTCTTATACATTTTGTATATTTTCAAAGGCTCTGCTATAATTTCACTTACAGACATTCTAGGGTCAAGAGATGAAAAAGGATCTTGAAAAATTATTTGCATTTGTCGTCTAAGTTCTTTTAATTCTTTTCCTTTAGCGTGAGTAATATTTTTCCCATCAAAAAAAACTTCACCTGCTGTTATGTCTGTTAAATGGAGAAGTGTTCTACCTAAAGTACTTTTTCCACAGCCACTTTCACCTACAACACCTAGTGTTTCACCTTTTAGAATAGAAAAATTAACACCATCGACTGCGTGCAGCATCCCTCTAGGTGTCTTAAAATATTTACAAAGATCTTTTGCTTCTAGTATTTTTTGCTTATCCATTTGTACCTCCGTTACTGTGCAAATAACAGCGAACATTATGATTATCTTTTAAAATTGTAGCGTCAGGGTCACTTTTAGAGCATTTATCCATACACTTGGTGCATCTTGGGTGAAATTTACAGCCTGAAGGTAGATTCATTGGATCTGGCATTAATCCTTCAATTGGGATAAGACGATCAACATCGCTTTCTAAATTAGGGATAGAAGCAAAAAGCCCTTGTGTGTATGGGTGCTTTGGATCCGTAAATATTTGCTCTACGGTTCCATATTCAATAATTTCACCAGCATACATAATAGCAACGTGGTCGCATACCTCTGCTACTACTCCAAGGTCATGTGTTATAAGAAGCATTGATGTATTTAATTCTGATTTTAATTTTGAAATTAAATCTAGTACTTGAGCTTGAATTGTTACGTCAAGTGCTGTTGTAGGTTCATCAGCTAGGATTAATTCTGGTTCGCATGCAATTGCCATTGCTATTACTATACGTTGCTTCATTCCGCCAGAAAACTGGTGAGGAAAGTCTCCTAATCTTGTAGCAGAAATACCTACTTTTTCCATCATTTCACCTGCTTTTTCCATGGCTTCTGCTGGTGGAATATCTTCATGTAATAGAATAACCTCTTGAATTTGCTCACCAACTGTTACAACAGGATTTAGTGATGTCATTGGGTCTTGGAAAATCATTGAAATTTTTGATCCTCGGATTTTTCGCATGTCTGCTTCATTCGAAGATAGTAAATCTATACCGTTATAAACAATTTTACCTTTTAGTATTTCTCCTGGTGGGTCAGGTACGAGACGCAAAATTCCAAGAGCTGTTGTTGTTTTGCCTGCTCCTGTTTCTCCAACAAGACCGAGCGTTTTTCCTTTTTCTATATTAAGATTTACACCATTTACTGCATTTGCAATCCCGTCGTCAGTGGCATAGCGTATGTGTAAATCTTCTATAGATAATAATGTATTTTTTTCCATATTGTCTCCGTATTAAATTAAAGCTTTACTAGTACTATCGTTTTAGTCTAGGGTCAAGTGCATCTCTAAGGCCGTCACCAAAAAGATTTAGCGCAAAAATGGTAACCATAATTGTTACACCTGGAAACATAACGATATGTGGGTGCTCTCTTAAAAAGGCCCGTCCAGCAGAAAGCATAGCTCCCCATTCTGGTAGAGGAGGTTGTATTCCAAGACCAATAAAACTTAAACCTGCAGCAGAAAGAATAGCACTTGCTACACCCAATGTTGCTTGTACAATTACCGGTGACATAGCATTTGGTAAAATATGAGAAAATATTATTCTTAAGTCTGAAGCACCTGTTGCGCGGGCTGCTTCAACAAATTCTTGTTCTCTAACGGATAGCACAGATGCTCTAACTATACGAGCATATGTTGGGATTGATGCAATACCTACCGCAATCATAACATTACGTAAGCCAGGCCCAAATGCAGCAGTAATTGCTATTGCAAGGAGAATACTTGGAATAGCAAGCATTACATCAATGAGGCGCATTATGGCATTGTCTATGAATTTTCCATAGTAACCAGCAAGTGCACCTAAAACACCACCTATTATGCTTGCAATACCAACAGCAACGAAACCTACTTGCAAAGAAATTCTTGTTCCGTAAATAACTCTGCTAAATACATCACGCCCAAAGTTATCTGTTCCAAAAGGATGTTCTAAACTTGGTGGTAAAAATCTTCTTTGCAAGTCTTGGTCTGCATAACCATAAGGCGCAATTATATCTGCAAAAATTGCGCAAAATATTAAAAGTAAAATAATAAATAAACCTAGCATGGCAAATTTATTTCTTCTCATTCGTTTCCATGTACCTGCAAACGGACTTTGGCGTTTTTTTTCTTTATTTATTTTTTCCATTTAAATGACCATCCTTTTTTTGCAGCGCTGTAATTTGCCTTAATACGTGGGTCTACATAGGCATATAAAATATCAACTAGTAAGTTTACAACAACGAATGCAACGGCAATGAGTAATACACCGCCTTGAACTACTTGGTAATCTCTTGCTTTAATTGAGTCAACCATTAGTTTTCCTAGTCCTGGGATTGCAAAGATTGATTCTGTTAATACAGCTCCACCAAGTAAGTACCCAAACTGTAAACCAATAACAGTAATAACAGGAATAAGCGCATTTTTTAGCTGGTGGTGAATAATAATCACTGATTCTTTTTGACCTTTTGCTCGAGCTGTTCTAATATAATCCTGTCGAATAACTTCAAGCATACTAGAGCGAGTCATACGGGTAATAATGGCAGCGGTACTTGTTCCAATTGTTAAACATGGTAGTACCCAGTGTGCTGGTGTGTAAAATCCCGAAGCAGGAAGCCAGTTTAAATTTACTGAAAAGACTAGAATCAACACCATTCCCTGCCAAAAGTTTGGCATGGAAACTCCAAGTAGAGCAAAGACCATGGCAATATTATCAAACAATGAATATTGCTTTGTGGCAGAAATAATTCCAACTGGAATACCTATAGCAACTGCAACCAAGATACTTAAAAATGAAAGAAGCATGGTAGTAGGAAATCTAGCCATTAGTTCATCAAGTACAGGTCGGCCTGTTTTATAAGAAACACCTAAATCACCTTGAATGATATTAAGTATGTAGCGTCCAAATTGAACAAAAAATGGGTCATCCAAACCCAATTCAGCACGTAATTGTGCAACATCTGCAGGATCTGCTTGTTCCCCTAACATAATTTGTGCAGGGTCTCCTGGCGTAAAGTACAGTAGTGTAAAAATAATGAAACATACAACAAATAATACGGGTATAATCATTAAAAATCGTTTTATTATATATTTAGACAAAGTTCCTCCTCGGTGCTGTTATAAAAATATGGAATTTTTATAAACATACTGCAAATTTTTGTCTTTGAAAAAACACACGGTATACTTTGTACAATACAAAGTATACCGTATTTAGTTAAAAATGTAGTACAACTACATTAATTATTATTCACTGAAATAAACAGTGTGTAATGCATGGTGTCCAGCTGGATTGTTAACAAAGCCTTCAACATTAGCTTGTGTAGCATTTAAGTCTTCACCTTGCCATGTGAAAATCCAAGGAGCATCTTCGAAGATAATTTCTTGTACTTCTAAGTAAGCAGCCATACGAGCATCTGGATCACCAGTTGTTCGTCCTACTGTTAACAATTCGTCAACACGAGCGTTAGAGTAGAATGAGCGGTTACCAGCAGCACCAAAGCTTTCTGTGTGGAATGTTGCATATAGACCATAGTCTGGATCACCTGTTACAGTTACCCAGCCAAGGATGAACATTTCGTGCTCTCCAGCAGCTGTTCTTTCTAGATATGCTGCCCATTCCAAAATTTCAATGTTTAATGTAATACCAATTTCTGCTAATTGTGCTTGTGCAATTTCAGCAATGTCAATTCGTTGTTGGTTGTCGTTTACCCAAACAGTTGTTTCAAAACCATCTGCATAGCCAGCTTCAACCATTAAAGCTTTTGCAGCTTCTACATCATAACCATAACCTGGAAGATCACCGTTAAATGCCCATACTTTTTCTACGATAGGACCTTTTGAAGGACTACCTGCGCCAAAATATACTGCTTCAATGATTGAATCCATGTCAAGTGCTAAGTTGATAGCTTGTCTAACACGTACATCGTCAAAAGGTTCTTGTTGTACATTAAATCCAACATATGCTGAAGAGAAGTTACCACTTCGAATCATTTTTAGATCTGCATTGCTTTCAATTCTAGAAATATCATTTGGAGCAATGTCGTAAACAATGTGTGCATCTCCTGTTTCAACTGCGATTGCACGAGCTGCATTTTCAGTAATAACTCTCATGCGAACATCTTTAATTTTTGCTTTTTCTCCATAGTAATCATCATAACGTGTTAATACGATAGAGTCTCCAGGTGTCCATGAAACAAATTTGTAAGGACCTGTACCAACTGGGTTTTGTCCATAAGTATCTCCACCAGCAATTGTAGCTTCTTCATCAACAATTGAAATTGCAGTGTGAGCTAAGTGAGCAAGGATAGGAGCAAATGGATAAAGCATTTTAATTTCTACTGTGTAGTCATCAATGATAGTAATTCCATTAGGGTCAATAGCTTGAACAATATTTTTAACATGTGCTGATGCTAATGCTCTTTCTAAAGAAAATTTTACATCTTCTGCATTAAAATCATTTCCGTTGTGGAATTTTACACCTTCTCGTAATTCTAATGTAAGTGTTTGTCCACCGTCTGTAATTTCCCATGATTCTGCAAGACCAGGAACAACTTCCATTTTTTCATTTTGAGTAACAAGAGTGTTATAAATTTGCTTTCTTACTCGAGATGATGGTTGGTCATTTTGACCATGAGGGTCTAGAGTTACAGCTTCGCCGCCCATAACAACAACGAGCTCATCGCTTGAAGCACTGCTACCACCTGAGCATCCAACTACGAATACTGATGCAACTAATGCAAGTGCAAAAACTACAGTAAGTAATTTTTTCATTTTTCTTCTCCTAAGTTTATTATTATTGTGCATGAATGAAGTCCATAACCAGTCAAACGACGCATGCCTAGCTATTCAACTATAAGAGTTACTCACACACATAAAACTTTTATAAAGTGTCCGTATATTATATTTGATTATGAATAAAAAAGCAAGATTTCATTCAGTAATTTTTAAAATAAACTGAATAGTAACGAAGAGTTGTATTTCTTTTTGTAAGACATTTTTTCAATTTATTAATAAAAAAAAGTATGGTGATTTACTTGAATTTATGCCGAAAGTATAATATATTATGTAGTACAAAAGGTGGGAGAAAGGATTAATTTTTGAAACGGATTTCAATTTTAGTATTTATTCTAGTAGTATTTGTTGGATGTAAACAGGCAACTGTTGATAATCCTGAAACATCAATAGGTCCAGAGGGAGAAGATAAACCAACGATTCCAAGTAGTGTTATACCTCTGAGCAGTATAGGAATCAATGACATAAAGCCCAACTTGCAAGATATAGACGGTAGTGCTGTAACAGGGAAAGGGTGGGGGATAGACAGTGGAACTCCTTTACTTGGAACTCGCTATGTGACTGTTCCTGAAGGAACGGCAGCTAGTGACATATCCAATAAAATTTTAGAAAAGCTAATTATAGAACATGTAACCGTAAGTAGTGAAGTCGTTAATGTCGTAACACAAGAATCTGTGATTGCTACCTTTACGCTACTAGCAGAAGATGGATATGTTTTTAGCGATAATACCAAATCAAAAAAACTTTCAATTGATTACGCCTTGCTTTTTGGTGAGTTCAAAGTAGAGACAGTTGAAGATTTTCAGTCTGTATTGGATGCTATACCAAATAATCAAAATGATGAAAAAAGTGTCATTGTTGACTTATCTGAAAGCTTAGTTCAAAGTAACGATTCAAACACAACTTTTGAGATTGAGGGAGGTAAAAAACTTACCTTAAAAAGTTCAAATGAAGAAGGAATTGAACTAAATGGAGGGGACGTGATTACGTCTCTGGTTGTAAAAGGTTCTGGTACCGTTGTAACAGTCGGTGAAGGCATTACAATCACTGGTGGTAAAGGCTCCGATGCAGCTGGCGTTTTAGTAGATGATGGAGCTCATTTTATTCTTAATGGTGGAATAATAGCGAACAATAATACTTCTACTAATACGGGGAATACAACTGGTGGCGGTGGTGTAAGTGTATTAAATGGCACCTTTACTATGATGGCTGGAACAGAAACGAGTCCAAGTATTATTAAAAACAATAAAGGACGAGTAGGTGGTGGTGTTTTTGTTAATTCTATCGGTTCAACTTTTATTATGAAGGGTGGAATTATAGAAGAAAACACAGCTACTGATCATGGAGGAGCTGTTTACTCAATTAATGGCGGTAACATTAGAATAGAAGGTGGAGTAATTAACAATAATAAAGCTAGTAATTTAGGTGGTGCTATTACTGCAGTTGGAGGTACTAACGATGGGAATACTGAGATTGTTATTACTGGTGGATTAATAGAAAATAATACTGCTAAACATGGTGCCGTTGTTATATCAGACAGAGACTCAAATTTACATATGTCTGGTGGCACTATTAGTAATAATGTTGCCACTGCCGCTATAGACGATCATATACAGGGAAATAAAGGAGGGCTTACTGGTATTGTAAGCGCATATGGAGCAAATATCAATAATGTTGTTTGGACTGGAGGAACAATAAATGGCCTCAAACACGATGAAATATCAGAATAAAAGTGGAAAATACCACTATTTTTTCGTAATAAGTGCGAAAAACAGTGATAAATGCGAAAAAAAACATATAGAATGTAGTACAAAGTATTGACAAAAGTTTACAAATACAGTAAATTCATC
>CAYJPS010000110.1:0-7130 GCA_964372135.1 uncultured Treponemataceae bacterium
GGGGGCTTGTCTTTCAACCCGAATTTGGGTTAGAATTACCTTCACCGTTTGCAACTATTCGATGGAGCATTGCACCGGACTTAACAACAAACTGGGACTTATTAGTCCCATATACATCCATAAGTTTTTCGTGGAAATTTAACTTATAGAATTAGCATTATTTTGGAGGCTTTATGAATTATAAAAAAATATTCATTATTCTACTGTGCACGTTTGCGTTACTATTAGGAATATCAGCACAAACATCAGAGGATTGGTATTATGGTAAGGAAATTGTTGATATTGACTTTATTGGTTTAGAGTCGGTTGACCAACTTGACCTAGATAGCGTTGTCGCATCTTTTTTGGGCGAAGAATTTACTGACGAGATATTTTTAGAAGTTTTAAATAGAATATATGCACTTGAATACTTTGAAGATATAACACCCTCTGCGGTGCCTGCCAATGCTTCGAGAAATTCCGTCGTTTTAGAGTTTACTGTTGTAGAGCGCCCTGCCATTTCAAAGCTTATTTTTCAAGGTAATAACGAAATACGAAGTGGCGAATTACTTGATGCTATTTCAATAGCTGAAAACGATATTTTTATAGAAAACAATGTGATAGTTGATGAAAGACAAATTCGCAACTTTTATTTCCAAAAGGGCTTTACAAATGTTTCTGTTTCATCTGAAATAGAGCACACAGAAAATGGAGTAGACATAACATTTGTTATAAATGAAGGAAGGTCTACCGTTATTAGTAGTATAGAATTCCAAGGGAACACCGTTATTTCGTCACAGACCTTAAAGAGAAGTCTGCAACTTAAAGAGGTTGGCCTTTTTCAAGATGGAGCTTTTCAAGAAGCAATATTAGAACAAGATAAACAGGCTGTTATGTATGCATATCAATCAAAAGGGTATATTGATATGGTAATAGAAAATGTTGTTCGTGAAGTATTATATAACGAAGAAAAAAACAGAGATGAAGTTACTTTAATATACATTATTTCCGAAGGCGCACAGTATTTCTTTAACGGTCTTTTGACAGAGGGGAACCTTGTTTTTACTAATGAGGAATTGATAGATTTGCTTAATATGTCAACGGGAGATGTTTTTAACCAAATACGTTTTCAAGAAGGCCTTGCTGCAATTGCAGATTTATACTATGAAAATGGTTATACGTCAAATACATTTTTTCCTGAAATAGATAAAGATGCACAAAATCATCTTGTATCAAGCACATTGTACATTACAGAACAATCAAGAAGTCATATTGAAAGCATTCGTATTGTAGGCAATGAAAAAACCAAGGATAGTGTTATTCTTAGAGAAATACCTTTAGAAACGGGAGATATTTTTTCAAAGAAGAAAATGGAAACAGGACTCAGGAGTTTGTATAATTTACAATTTTTCTCTGCAATTTTTCCAGAAATTGTACAAGGGTCTGAATCAAATTTAATTGACATTGTTCTTAATGTAGAAGAGCAGTCAACTGTTGGTGTTGAGTTTGGATTAACTTTTTCAGGAGTTACTGATGCAACCTCGTGGCCAGTATCGGCTTTTGCCAACTTCAGTGATAAAAATTTCTTAGGATCCGGTCGAAGTATTTCTGCTAATATTATGGGTTCAAATGATGAACAATCTATTTCATTTAATTATGGGGATTCATGGTTCTTAGGCCAACCACTAACTTTTAATGCAGGTTTTTATGTTGAGCACTCAGCCTCTACATCTTTATACAATAATTATCTGCCATCAGGGGTAAATAACACAGAGTATTATATGGATTATAACCAATTGGCATTTGGTTTTAATTTTGGTTTGGGTAAGCGTTGGGTATGGGATGAAGGTACTTTTACTACCACCGGTGGATTTACCAATGCTTTTTTACAAAACTATTACGAAGCAAGTTTATATGAACCTGTTGATACTGTAATTAGTGATAGACATGGAAAATTTGGTATTGAAAACTCAGTATATGCGCGGGCTTCTTTTGATGCACGTGATTTATATTATGACCCTTCAACAGGTTGGTTTGCTCGACAACAAGTTTCATGGACAGGCCTTATACCAGAAGTGGAATCTGAGTACTTTTTAACACTCGATACAAAGGGAGAAGTATATTTTACGCTCTTAGATTTGCCAGTATCTGAAATTTGGAATCTAAAATTTGTGCTTGCAGCATACAGTAACCTGTCATTCCTAATTCCAGCATACAACTCTCCAATAGGTAGTGAAAACATTTTATCAATTGACGGCATGTTTAACGGTCGTGGATGGGGACAATCCTCTAATGCGGATCAATCGTATGGTGTTGAAGGAAAAGCAATGTGGACAAGCTTTTTGGAATTGAGAATGCCAATCGCACCAGGTATTTTTTCGCTTGATTTCTTTATGGATGCCATTGCTATTAAAGATACTCCTACAGACTTATTTACAAATCTTTCTGGGGATGACTTTTTCTATAGCTTTGGTCCAAGTATGCGTTTTTCTATACCTCAGTTCCCGCTTAGACTTTTATGGGCATGGTCATTTAAATTTGACGATGGTAAGTTTGAATGGAATTCTGAAACTAAGAATGCGGGAACATTTGTTCTTTCATTTAACTTAACAAATCAATAAGAACTATACTTAGATAGGAGAAAATATGAAAAAAATTATTATTATGCTTGTTTTAGTTGTTTTATGCACTTCTGTTGCTGTCTCTCAACAAATTACTATGTTTGGTGTAGTTGATACGTCTTTAGTGTATACAACATACTTTAGAAACACCGCCGCAGTTAGAAATTATGATGAAAAACGTATTGAATTTCAAAATGAAATAGATGCGCTTACTAATGACTTGCGTGAACTGCAAGCACAAAAACTTGAATATGAAAGAGACGGCAATAGAACACAGGCAATCCGGCTTGAAGCACAAATAGCAGAAGATGCACAATATTTGCAAGAATATTCATATTCAAAAAATATTGAACTTGATAACTTGCGTCAAAATCTTGAAAATTCGGATGAGTTTTATAAAAATTTGTATGAAATTATTGGAAACATTGCAGAAGAAGAAGGCTATAGCATGATTTTAGACTTGCAAGAAGATTCAATTCTTTGGTACAGTCCTAGCGTTGATATTACAAAAGAGGTTATTTCTCGACTAGGTAATCTATAGACTTGCTGTGAAAAACTTCGTTTATAAGAGGAGGTGTTATGGAAGTTGAAAAAAACTCTCAAACGCCTCTTATGCAACAATATAACTCTATAAAATCTCAATACCAAAATGAGGTGCTGTTTTTTCGGTTGGGTGACTTTTATGAAATGTTTGACTCTGATGCAATTGAAGTTTCAAAATTGTTAAATCTTACATTGACTAAACGTGGCTCAAATCCTATGTGCGGTATCCCATACCATGCATCGAGAGTATATATTGCTCGGCTTTTACGTTTAGGAAAAAAGATAGCAATTTGTGAGCAAACATCTTTGCCTACAGGCGGAAAAGGAATTGTTGAAAGAAAGGTCGTTGAAATAATAACGCCAGGTACCGTCGTTGAACATGAATATCTTGAACAGCATACGAACAATTTTCTTGCAGCACTTTGTCATGTAGATGAAAGTAAAAGTATTTCTTATGCATACATTGATGTTTCTACAGGTGAATTTTATGCCACAAGTTGGAACATAAAAAAAACAGAAGAGGAGCTCCCAAAGGAGCTTGGACGTTCTCTTCCAAGGGAGCTATTGGTTTCTAGGACGCTTCTGCAGTCTAGCGCACTTCAAAATATCCTTCAACATTTTCCTTCTATATCAATTAGTTGTGAAGATGATTGGCATTTTTCGCATGAAATGTGTTATAAAACACTTACACAACAATTTCAAACCTTAAACCTTAATTCATTTTCGTTAGAAAAAAATTCTCCTGAAATAGCTTCTGCAGGTTGTCTTTTGGATTATGTGTTTAGAAACTCAGGATTAGCAGGAAAAGAAGGGGTATTAAATCACGTAAAAACCTTAAAAATATATAAAGATTCAGATTATGTGCTTATTGATGACTCATCGAGAAGAAATTTAGAACTAATTGCAAACCTCAGAGATGGAACTATTCAGTATAGTCTTTTGGAAACTGTTTTTCATACAAAAACAGCTATGGGCAGTCGATTATTACGAAATTATTTTATGTATCCGTCAACATCTATTAAGCAAATTGAATCTAGGCAGTCTCATATAAAAGAATTACTACAAAATCATAATGAGCTTGATAACATAAGATCAACTTTATCGCATATACTAGATGTTGAACGGCTTGTTAGTAGAATTGCCCTTGAAAGAGCCCATGCAAAAGACATACAGGCTTTAAAACACAGTTTAGAACATTGGATTTCAATTAGAGAAGCTGTAGAAGACTTGAAAAATGTATCATTATTAAATGCATTATGCTCATCCCCAATAGATACAGCACGAGAGCTTATTTCTACTATTTCATCTGCCTTGGTTGATGACCCTTCAACAAGTTTAACGGAAGGCAATCTTATTCGGCAGGGATGGTCGAAAGAACTAGATGAGTTAAAAGATATACAAACTAATTTTAATCGAATTTTAGAAGAATATATTGAAGAAGAAAAAAACAAAACAGGAATCCTAAATCTTAAGATTCGTTACAATAGAAATATCGGCTACTATATGGAAGTAACAAAGGGGAAACTAGAGTTTGTGCCTGAGCATTTCATATTACGCCGAACAATGATTAATGGGGACCGATATACTACAACAAGACTGCAAGAACTTGAGCATGACTTGTTAAGTTCAGGATCTAAAATCATCGAACTTGAGCGCGATTTATTTTTGTGTGTGAGAAATGAGATTGCAACTTTTATCGATTACCTTATACTTTTGTCTTCAGAAATTGCATATCTCGACACTATTTGTTCTCTGTCTTACGCTGCATTGTTGCACAACTGGGTTTGTCCGGAATTAACTGATGGAAAGATGATTGATATAAAAGACGGAAGACATCCAGTAGTTGAATTGCACTTACCTTCTGGCGAATTTGTTCCAAATGATACTCATTTTGATGAAAAATATTTAGCCCTTATTACAGGTCCTAATATGGCAGGTAAAAGTACTTATTTGAGACAAAATGCCTTGATAGTGTTTTTAGCTCAAATAGGTTCGTATGTTCCAGCAAGTTTTGCAAAGCTTGGAATAGTGGATCGGATTTTTTGCAGAGTAGGGGCTTCTGATAATCTTGCTAGAGGTGAGTCAACCTTTTTGGTTGAAATGAGTGAAACAGCACTTATTTTACGTTCAGCAACAGAAAAGAGTCTTGTTATAATGGACGAAGTTGGTCGAGGTACGTCTACAGAAGACGGTTTATCTATAGCGTGGGCAATATGCGAGCATTTATTAAATACCATAAAAGCACGCTCTTTTTTTGCTACGCACTATCATGAACTAACAAGGATTACGCACGAAAAGTTACATCTCTTATGCTTAGATGTAAAAGAACAAGATGAGCATATCGTTTTTACAAAAAAAATACGATTGGGTGCTACGGAAAATTCATATGGTATACACGTCGCGCGTCTTGCAGGTGTTCCGCATGACATAATTGAACGAGCTCAAGTAATTCTAGATGGACTACAGTATAAAACGCCTTGGACAGAACTTCCAGAAACAAAAACTACTAGTGAACCTACTATTGAAAATGTTCCAAAGAATCTTATAGCTCCTGGGTTATTTGCAGATGAGGAACTTGTCCTCGATGAAATTCTCTCTTGCAATATTGATTCTATTACGCCACTTGAGTCTTTGCAATTACTTGCACGCTGGAAAAAAAACTTGTCAAATAAGTAGTTAAATTTGTAGGAAAAATACACTCAGATACTATAATATATACATGAGTGTTTTTAAAATATTATTCTACTTTAAGAGTGTTCTAGCATACTTTTTTTCACTTTTAGTATTTCCTCTTTCATGTATTTCGTGTGGTTCGCAGGCATATGGTGTGTCCTTGTGTAAACAGTGCAAGTTTGAATTTGAAAATAACTTTGCAAAAAGAGAGGGTAGGTGTAAAAGTTGCGGAGTATTGCTAGTGTCTGAAAAAGATCTTTGCCTAGAGTGCAGAAAAGGCGATGAGACAACTAATAATACCAGCAATAGTAAAGACATTTTCAAAGGTGAAGTTCTCAAACATTTTGATAGTATTTTTCCTATTCATCATTATGTATTATGGAAAAAAGAATTGCTGTTTGCATGGAAAATTGCCAATAATCGGTCTTTGACGCCTATTTTTTCTAAAACAGTTTATAACGTGCTCAATTCTATGTATTGTGGAATTCCAGTTGTGCCCGTTCCTCCAAGAGATGGTAAAATAAAAAAAAGAGGTTGGGACCAAATAGACGAGCTTTGTTTATACTTAGAAAAACTATATCACATTCCGATTATAAAGCTTTTAATGCGTGTATCCAAGGAAGAGCAAAAAAAACGAAGTAGAAAAGAGAGGCTAGAAAACATTGATAAAAACTATGTTTTTAACAAAAATGCAACAATAATACCAGAAGAAGTTGTACTAATAGATGATATTATGACAACAGGCGCAACACTTGAAAGTTGTGCTAAAGCTTTAAATTCAGCTGGTGTAAAAAAAGTTCATGCAGTAACCATATTTTATGTGTAAAAACCACATATTTTAATTACCTTTTCACTTGACATAAGTTCGCAAATAACGTATATTGTTTTATATAAAACTGTTTTATATAAAACAATTAAAGGAAGTGCTATGGAGCATTTTTTTATTGGTCGTGAGCTAAAAAAAACTTCTCTTTTAATGAAAAGATTAATGGGACAGAAAATCAGGCATATCGCTGGAACAGAGATTACTGCATTTCAGATGGATGTAATATTTTTTATTAAACACAGCGAATGCGATATTTTTCAAAAAGACCTCGAAAAAGAATTTGGATTAAAGCGCCCTACAGTAAGTTTGGGACTAAATCACATGGAAGAATTGGGTTTGATTGAAAGAAAGAGTGTACAATCTGATGCACGTCTCAAGAAAATAATAATAACAAAACGTGCTTTAGAAATTGTAGAAAAAGCAGGCATGATTGTTGATGACTTTGAACAATCTATTCAAAAGAATTTAACAAAAGATGAAATAGTTAA
>CAYJPS010000111.1:0-7127 GCA_964372135.1 uncultured Treponemataceae bacterium
ATTTAATGGTTTTGCAGAACACCAGTTTTTTAGCATCTTTTGCATTTATACTTATCATGTTAGCAAGAAAGACTGCAAAAAACATGAAAGAATTACAGGACTGCGTAGAAGCTCTAGCTACTCAAACTAATAAGGTTATTGTAGAATGGGATAATAAGCACAAAACATTAATTCCTCATTCAGATTATAAAAAAATATTCGGTAATCAGTTTAGCATAAATAAAAAATTACAAAAGGGTCATTTAAGTGAGTTTGTGCATAAAGATGATATTGAAATTTTTTCTGATGCAATGAAAGTAGTGCAAAAAAAAGGCTCATTACATGATGTGAAAGTACGAATAAAAAAAACAAATGGGGAGTATATTTGGTGTTCAATTTCTACCGCTAGCATTACTAACAAAAAAGGAAAATATGTAAAAACATTAGGTTTTGTAGAAAATGTTCAAGAAATAGTTGAAAAAACAGAAGCGTTGAAAAAGACCGCGCAATTAGATTTATTAACTGGATTATATAACAAAGTGACTACTGAACGATTTATTAAAAATACTTTGCTAAAATATCCCAAGGTACATTCAGCCCTTTTTATCATAGATTTTGATAACTTTAAAACGCTTAATGATTCATTTGGGCATGCAATAGGGGATGAAGCTTTAAAAGAAATAGGAAAGGAAATTCGTGCACTATTTAGAAGGTCAGATATTGTAGGAAGGGTAGGAGGAGATGAATTTTTTGTGTTTCTTCTTAACTATGGTTCATTGGAACTGTTACAGGCAAAGGCGTCCTATTTATGCTCAAGCCTCAAAAAAACATATTCTAAAAATGATCAAGAAGTTGAAATAACTTTTAGTGTGGGTATTTCTTTGTTTCCAGAGCACGGAGAAGATTGTAGAGCCCTGTATAAAGCTGCCGATAAAGCTTTGTATAAGGTAAAGAAAGCTGGGAAAAGTGGTTATTGTATCAGTGGTGGAGAAGTGTATAAATGTTAGATTTGTACGATAAATTGCAAATTATTATTTATCGTGCACTAGCTTATTTCGTGTATTCGGTGTATATTTAAAGTATGAAAAGACCCCAAGTTATAACTTCAACAGAAGAGAAAAATACTGTTCTTAATGCACTGCTAGACACGCTCCTTTTAGAGCAGGGGAAAATTTCTGATTATGATGCACTGTATGAAAATAGGTGCAATGTCTTTCAAGCGTTGTGTAATATGAGAGAGCCAAACCCTCTTTCAAATGAATTTCTGCATTTGCAAGATTCTTTTTTATGGACACAGACGGTTGAAAAAGGCATAGTAGTTGTTGAAAATTTTGATTATCAGGACAATATTGCACTTTGGAAAGGAGATATTACTCGTCTCGATGCAGATGCAATTGTTAATGCTTGTAATTCCGCTCTTCTTGGATGCTTTCAGCCTTTACATCGGTGTATTGATAATGCTATTCATTCTGCCGCAGGTATTCAAGTAAGGCTAGATTGTTACGAAATTATGAAAGGGGCTCATGAGCCAAATGGACAGGTGAAAGTGACTGATGCATATAATCTTCCATCTAAATATATTTTTCACACTGTTGGTCCTATAGTATCGAATGCTCAACCCTCAAAAGATAATGTAAAAGATTTAAAAAGTTGTTATCTATCATGTCTTGAAGAAGCGAGGAGCAAAAATCTTTTATCAATTGCATTTTGCTGTTTAAGCACAGGAGTGTTTGGTTACCCAAATGAAGAAGCTTGTGATATTGCAGTTGACACCGTAAAAGAATGGCAAAAAGAAACTAACTCAAATCTAAAAATAATATTTAATGTATTTTTAGATAAGGACAAGGACCTGTATGAGCGAAAATTATCTTAGCGAAAGCATTGCAGTTTTACGCGAAAAAATTTATACTGCCGAAAAAATCATAGTAGGGGCAGGAGCCGGGTTTTCAACTGCAAGTGGGCATACCTATTCTGGGTCCAGGTTTACTGAGAATTTTGCAGACTTTATATCAAAATATGGTTATGCGGATATGTATTCAGCGGCATTTCAACCGTATGAATCGCTCGAAGAATTATGGGCATATTTTAGCAGGCATATTATGATAAATCGATATGACACTATAGAAGCAAAACCACACAAAGATTTATTAAATCTTATAAAAAATAAAGATTACTTTGTTCTAACCACTAATGTTGATCATTTATTTCAAAAATGTGGTTTTGATAAACAAAGACTTTTTTATACCCAGGGCGATTACGGTCTTTTTCAATGTTCTATTCCTTGTCACAGCAAAACCTATGACAATAAAGAAATAGTTGAAAAAATGGTAAGCCAACAAAAAGATATGAAGATCCCGTCTGAGTTAATACCTTATTGCCCTGTTTGTGGAAAGCCTATGACGACAAATTTACGAAAAGACGATACCTTTGTGGAAGATGAAGGATGGAATGCAGCGGCAAAGCGGTATGAATACTTCCTTAATGGCTGCAAAGATAATAAAACATTGTTTTTAGAATTAGGTGTTGGAATGAACACACCAGGAATAATAAAATATCCATTTTTGCAGATGAATGCAATGTGGGAAAAGTCCTATTATATTTATATAAATCCTGAAAGTTTTCATATTCCAAAGGATTATGCAGCTAGAACATTGCACATTAATGATAATCTTCAAAGCGTGTTTTCTAATTAAAATTTTACGAAAAATATACCTTGACATATTTTCAACCTCGATGTACACTTTATACAACTAATGAGAAATTACTTATTTTGAAAACTGAATTATATGTTTAAATCTTTTACAATTATTTCTATCTCGATTTCAAAGTAATATTAAAGTAATGTTTCTGGATATGGAGGCTTATATGAAAAAAATGATGTTCTTGCTATTTGTTCTTTCTTCTCTTGCTATGTATTTTGGATGCAGTGGAAAAATGGCCGAAGAAAAAAAAATGGATACAATTTATGAGAATGTCTTTGATGAAATAACATGGGAGGAAATCCTTAGTGAAGCAGAAGGTCAAACAGTCAATTGGTATCTATGGGGTGGATCTCCAAATATTAATAGTATGATAGATAATGAGTTTGCTACAGAGGCAGCAAAATACGGAGTTAAAATTAATCGTGTTGGTATAAATAATATTACAGAAGCAATTAATACCATTATTTCTGAAAAAGATGCAGGAAAAACTACAGGAGGTTCTGTAGATCTTTTATGGGTAAATGGTTCAAATTTTAGAACTATGGTTGAAGCTAATATCACATTGAAAGATTGGTCTGAAAATATTCCAAACTCCCAATACGTGGATTGGACAGATCCTTCTATTGCATATGATATGGGTTATCCTGTAAATGGACAAGAAGCTCCATGGTCTTCAGCCCAATTACAAATAGTATATGATTCAGCGAGAGTAAAGGAGTCAGAACTTCCACGCTCTTATGAAGACATTATGGCCTATGCAAAGGCTAATCCTGGCAGAGTAACTTATTTAGCACCTCCTGAGTTTATGGGAACTCGATTTATTAAACAAGGTATATATGAATTAACTGGTGGGCCTGAGCAATATAACCGAGAAGGAATAACGAAGGACGAGCTAGAGAAAATGTCTGAAGAAATGTGGCAATGGCTTGAAGAAATAAATCCTTATTTATGGTCAGGTGGTGAAACATATGCAAAAACTGCTGCAAATAGTTATGAGCTTGTGAATAATGGAGAAGTAGATTTTTCATTTTCAATGAACGGAACTGGTATAAGTTCAGCAATAGAAGTAGGACAACTACCAGAAACCGCAAAAGTATACTGTACTAATACTTCTATTGCTGATACGAGTTACGTTGGTATCTCTTTTAATGGTGCAAATAAAGCTGGGGCTATGGTGCTTGCAAATATATTACTATCTCCAGAAATGCAAGCTGCAAAAATTGGAATAGGACAAGGTACCATTCTAGATTTTTCAACATTAAGTGCAGATCATCAAGCTGCATTTGATGCAGAATATGCAAAACTTCCTAAAGGTACATATGTTGAACCAGCAGAGATGGCTCGAACAAAGTCTCCCGAAGTCGGATCTTACTTAAATATTCTGATTGAAGAAATTTGGGTTGAACGGATCGGAAGTAAATAAAGGTAATACGCTGATAGGTTATTAAGCATTACATAATAAACGAGGTTTAGCATATAGTTATAAATTTCTGAGTAAATATTACTTTCTAAATGGGGTGGATATGAGAGATACAATAAAACGATGGTTAATGCTATCTCCTGCATTAGCTATTATTGTGCTACTCTTTGTTGGGGGCTTTGTTTTTGGCTTGTTGCAAAGTATAAATGTGGTATTAAATGTAGGAGAGCCAGGTTTTAGTGTAGCTGCATATGTAAGCATTTTTTCAGATGAAACATTTCTTGCATCCATGGCTTTTACCTTTTGGGTAGCAATAGCTTCAACTGGGTTTTCAATTATTGTTGCCATAGCGCTTTCTATGGGTATACGAAGGTTTTTTCCGAGAAAACCACAAACTATGTTTGCCTATCAATTTCCTCTGCCAATTCCATATTTGGTAAATGGTATAATGATTTTATTTTTGTTTTCACAAAGTGGCATTCTAGCACGATTTTTAACACTTATAAATATTATAGATGCACCAGCTGATTTTCCACAAATTATCTACTCAAAGAATGGGGTTGGAATTATTATTGCGTTTATGTGGAAGTTCATACCATTTATTGGAGTTTCAGTGATAGGCATTCTTCACTCATCAGGGATAGAATATGAAGATGCAGCTAGATGTCTGGGCGCATCTTCATGGCAGAGATTTTATTATGTAGTGTTACCTGTAATAATGCCAGCAGTAACAACTTCAGCAATTTTAGTATTTGCATATGCTTTTTCGTCGTATGAAATACCTTTTTTGTTAGGTGCAGTTTTTCCTAAAACACTTTCAATTGTCGCATATGAATATTTTGTACGTACCGATTTAACTTTTAGGCCTCAAGCTATGGCAATGAGTACAATAATTACTATGATAGTTTTAGTAATTGTACTTTTATACAAAAAAATTGCTGAAAAAGCGCGATACTAGTAGAGGATGTAATAATGATACATAAAAGCGCTATCTTAACGAGAATTGCAATTGCGATAATTTTTATTATGGTTTTTACACCATTTGTACCGCTACTAATTTGGTCTGTTTCTCATCGATGGGCTTTCCCTAATATTATTCCAGATTTTGGACTTCGAGCTTGGAAATATGTTTTTACACAGCGAAGTATAGCTCATGGCTTGATAACAAGTGTATTAATATCTTTAGCTGTAACATGTATTTCACTTGTCATTTCAATGCCAGCAGCGAAGGTTTTAGGTACACAAAATTTTAAGGGAAAAAGATTTGTTGAAATGATTATTACATTGCCAGCTATTGTTCCGATATTAGCAGTCATTATGGGTATTCAATTCATTTTTATAAAAATTGGATTAATAAACACCTACATAGGAGTTGTGATTGTACAATTAATTCCAACAATGCCTTATATGGTTATGTATTTACAAAGCACATTTCAAAATTACTCTTTAGACTTTGAGTCGCAAGCCAGAGTATTAGGGGCCTCTCCTATAAAAGTATTTTATCTTATAACAATACCAATTATATGGCCTGGTATTGTTGTAGCTGCATTGTATACATTTTTAGTTTCATGGTCACAGTATTTGCTTACCATAATGATTGGAGGGCCGGTAGTGAGAACTCTACCAACTCTTTTATTTTCATTAATGGGAAGTGGTGATAATGCAGTTGCAGCGGCCGTTTCGATAGTTTTTATTTTACCTGCAATAGTTTTACTAATACTTACTTCTAAATATTTTGCAGGTACTACTATACACCATTAATACGTAAGGAAAATAAATGACAAAACTAGAAATAAAAAACCTTGTTAAAAAGTACTCAGGATCATCTAAGCCGAGTGTTGATAATTTTAACCTAGCAATAGATGAAGGTGAGCTTGTAGCGTTTCTTGGGCCGTCTGGGTGTGGAAAAACAACGATACTTAAAATAATTGCGGGGCTTTTATCTCCCACTTCTGGAGATATATTATGTAATGGGCAATCTATGCTTTCTGTTCCTCCTGAAAAGCGAAAGGTAGGAATGGTTTTTCAAAAACCTCTTTTATTTCCACATATGTCAGTTTTTGATAATATTGCATTTGGATTAAAAATGCAAAAAATGGATAAAGTAATAATTACTGAAAAAGTCAAAACAATGCTTGAATTAGTAAAATTAAGTGGGTATGAAAACAGGAAAACGAGCCAACTTTCAGGAGGACAAGAGCAACGAGTTTCGCTAGCAAGGGGGCTTGTAATTGAACCCACATTATTTTTACTCGATGAGCCTCTTTCTGCTCTTGATGCGAGCTTAAGAATTGAAATGCGTGATATGATATTGTCAATACAAAGAAAACTTCAGATAACTTCTATATTTGTAACACATGACCAAGAAGAGGCTGTTATGCTTGCAGATAAAATAGCTTTAATGTTTGATGGTAGGTTACTACAATACGGTACTCCAGAAAAATTTTATAATGAGCCGCTAACATACCGAGTAGCAAAATTTTTCGGATGTGTAAATTTTATTCCAGGAAAACAAGATGGTAGCTGCGTAACTACCATCTTTGGTATGGTTGATATACCACACCTTGCAAATGATAAACGCGATGTATATCTTGTTGTACGAAATGAATCGATTATTGAATCAAAGAGCAAGTGCGGCTTTAAAGGAACTATTACCAATAGGATCTTTATGGGTACAAGCGTGCGCTATTTTGTGCAAGTGTACGATATAGAACCCTTACAGGTCAATTTAGAGGCATCATCATTACATAAAATTGGAGATGAAATTACTTTAATGTTCGTGCCTGAAAAACTATGGGCTGTCCCCTTCGATAAAAATTTATAACACAAAGAAAATATTTCACAAAATTTTATATCTTTCATTGTATAAAATATGTACATTTTTTTGTATATTAAATTATCTTTTTATTCTAATATGCTCACAGTGGGTGATTAACTATTGAATAAGTTCTGTTTTTTTAGTAAAATATGTCGACTGGAAAGTAACCTAATGGAGGGTAACATATGACAATAACAGAAATGCTTAG
>CAYJPS010000112.1:0-6783 GCA_964372135.1 uncultured Treponemataceae bacterium
TTTTCTAAATGTTCTATATCCGAAAAAAGTTTATCATTTACACTTTGAAAATAGACAAGAATAATATCTGGGTTTACACTCAAAACGGCTTCATAATTTACTCGTGCATCTTGACCAAAGGCCGGAAGATTGTGATAGTCCTCATCAATAAATTCCATTTCTGCATCATTTGGCTTAAAATTCCATGCAACCATTTTTTCAGGGCTGAGCGTGTACAAAAAAATAGTGCCTATAGGATTAGTAGAAAATACTGAATCAATTTCGCTTGAAACCACAACAGAACGCCCTGCCATATCTTCAATAATCCTTGAGCCTTCAATTGATGATGCCTCAGTTTTTCCGCTCGCAAACACAGGCACGCACAGAACCATAGCGAGAAACACTAAAAGTTTTTTTTTCATACAAACTCCTCATAGTTATTTACTATGTAATTTACCAAATATAGTCGTTTAGATCCCTCGACTGCGCTCGGGGTGACAATTTTTTGCGCTCGGGATGACAATTTTCTTCTTGACAAATTAACAAAGTAGCGTTATTCTATTAAGAGAATAACGCTTTATAATAATACCATGAGATTACCTATTCGTCAAGGAAAAATAATGAAATCACGTAGCATTAATACAACAATACTCATTACACTACTTTTTTTTCTTTGTTTTTGCCTCTTCATCTTTTCTCTTACAAGGGGATATTATGCACTTTCCTTTATAGATGCGCTTAAAGCACTTTTCTTTCTTCCTACCGATGATATACAAGCAAGTAACATTATACACAATATTAGATTACCGCGTGCCCTTGCAGCAGTCATTATTGGCTCTTCATTGGCGGTATCTGGTTCTAGCTATCAGGGTATGTTTAAAAACCCCTTGGTTTCACCCGATATTTTAGGCGTTTCTTCAGGAGCAAGTGTAGGAGCTGCAATTGCAATACTTTTTGGACAAAACCTAATTATTACACAAGTGCTTGCATTCTTCTTCGGAATTATAACCGCAGCTATGTCTTATGCCATTAGCATACGTTCAAGTCTTTCAAAGACAATTTCCCTTATTTTGGCAGGAACAGTAATAGGCACCGTTTGTACTTCTATTGTTTCAATGATAAAATACATTTCCGATCCTACCGACACATTACCTGAAATTACCTTTTGGCTCATGGGAAGCCTTTCAAAGGTTTCAATGAATGGGATATTGTTAAGTATTGTTCCTATCTTTGTAGGAATGATAATACTCTTCTTAGCTCGGTGGAAATTAAATATTTTACTACTCGACGATGATGAAGCGCAAAGTTTAGGATTAAACGCCAAAAAATGGAAGTTTATTATAATTATAGCTGCAACTCTCTTAACATCAGCCTCTGTTTGCCTAGGGGGAATAATAGGTTGGGTAGGATTGATGATTCCACATATTGCACGACTTATGTTTGGAAACAATTTTGAAGTCTTACTTCCTTCCTCTTGCGTTATAGGTGCCTTCTTTTTACTTTTTATAGATACTATCATTAGAACGGTATTCCAAACAGAAGTACCCATTGGCGTCTTTACATCAATATTAGGCGGACCTTTCTTTTTATTTTTAATTATGAAAAAGCCTCGTAGTAATAAAGGATTTAGAATATGAGTTTGCACGTTAAAAACATCCACGGTGGATATGGAAAGAGCATAATATGTAAACATATTTCTTTTGAAATCCAAGATGGTGAAGTTCTCTGTATTGTAGGACCTAATGGTTCAGGCAAAACAACGCTCATTAAACTCATTCTAGGCTTATTAGAAAAAAAAGAAGGTACTATTGCCATCGATTCGTTACCACTAGAAAACTATAGCTTGTCGAGTTTTGCAAAATGTATTGCCTATGTTCCACAACAACAATCTGTTACATTCTCCTTAACGGTCTTTGATATGGTACTCATGGGAAGAACTAGCTATCTTTCTAGCTTTTCTCTACCAAAAAAAGAAGATGAAGATATCGCATTGCACGCACTCAAACAACTTGGACTACAACATCTTAAAGATGAATATTACGATTCATTAAGCACAGGTCAAAAGCAAATGATTCTCATTGCACGCTCTCTTTGTCAAATGCCTAGAATACTTATTATGGATGAGCCTACGTCTAACTTAGATTACCAAAATCAATCAAGGATTATTCATGCGATACAAAGTCTCTCACGACAAGGTTTTTCAATTATCGTAACTAGTCATAACTTAAACCAACCTTTTTTATATGCTCATAAAGTACTCATGTTAAAGAATGGTGAAACCTATGCAATGGGTGAAACATCATCAGTACTCACAAAGCAAAATCTAAGTAATGTATATGACCTTGAAATGGATATAATTAAAGCAAAGGATAGTAAGGGACAAACAAGAACATTTTGCATACCTGTATAAATAATAACACGAGATCACATTTTAAAAAAAACACATAAAAAGTATGCGTATTGATACTATTTAGCATTGAAAGAAGAAGTAAAGTATGGTATAATGTATGCGGAGATTAAGGTGAAAAAAATACTGATTGCATCTGCAAACGTGCGAATAAAAAAAGCAATGGAACGAATACAAAAGAAATATGAAGCTCATTTTGATTTTGATCTTTGTATGAGTACCGAAGAAGTTATTCGAACAATCTATTATGAATTGCCTGAAATAAAAATTATTGACTTTACATCTTCCCAAATAAAGTGGCGAAAAATTCTTCATGCCATTGGTGAAGACCCGTGGTTACACAACGGTGGGATTATTGCCATAGCAAAAGATTCAGCCCAAGTAAACATGATTGAAGGCTTAAAAAATAGCAATATCATGATTGTACAAACGGTAAATAACTTCATAAAGAATTTTTCCGGACTTTTGCGAATACTTCTTCAAAACCAACAATTTCTTTATAGTCGCGGCATTCAAGATGAGTTTGGAGAAAGAGAGTCTTGGTCCTTTGTATGTAAGAATAGCCCATTTGATATACAAGTATATACTAGTTTTTTAGTAAACTATCTATATAGCGCAAATACCATCGATGATGACAATCGATACAAATTACAAACTGTATTAATGGAATTATTATTTAATGCCTTAGAACACGGTAATTGTGGTATAGATTATGACGAAAAAACTCAATGGTTAGAAAATGGCCATGATATACTTGAACTTATCGCCGAAAAAAACAGAGACCCACAAATTGCTCTTCGACGTATCCATATTACATACACTTTAACGAAATCGCACTCTGAGTTTATTATTAGAGATGATGGAGAGGGATTTGATTGGAAAAAACGATTAGAGGCTAAGGCAACTGTTGGTATGCATGGGATGGGTGTAAAAATTAGTGAGAACTTTGTAAAAAAATTGCAATATAATGAAAAAGGCAATGAAGTTCGCTTCTCCATCCCTAATACACAAAATGAAGTTAACACGGTACCAATAATCATTTCACCGTACACAGCAATTGAATATAAGGACAAAGAGGTTGTGTGCAAGCAAAACGAGCCAAGCAATACCATTTTCTTTATTGTTTCAGGACGATATGCGGTTTATGTAAATAGAAAGCTTGTATCAGTACTAACTCCAAAGGATATGTTTATTGGAGAAATGTCCTTTTTACTTAATGACAGGCGCTCTGCTGCTATTTTGTCTGTGGGTAAAGGCCGATTAATAAAGATACCAAAAACTGCATTTCTAAGCCTTATACGCAAAAATCCACATTACGCAATTTTCCTTTCAAAATTGCTAGCACAACGTTTATATAGACAAACACAAAAAAACATAAATTTACAAACTCGTTAGGTTAATTGCCGTATTATTGTTGTCGGGTTCTCACCTGGGCAAAGTACAATGTTATGCTTTTCAAAAGCTCTTACCTCACTTATATCATGGGTAACATGTAATATTGTGCTGATTCCATTTTCTGCAACAATATCCATAAGTGAAAGTATTCTTTCTCTCCATTCATCATCTAAGCCATGGCACGGCTCATCGAGTATAAGAATAGGGGCTGCTTTCACCGCAGCTCGCAGGATGAGTAACAGCCTTTGCTCACCGTAAGACAGGTAGGCAAAGTTATCATCTTTCCTACCTTCAAAGCCACCAAGATGAAGCCATTTTTTTGCAATTTTTTGCTCTATGGGAGATCGCTGCACATATAAGCCTATTGAATCATGAAAACCTGAAAGCAGCACGGCTTCTAAATCAATTCCACCGAGCATTTTATATTCTACATGTAGTCGATATGATACAAATCCAATTTGTTTTTTTATATCCCAAATTGTTTCACCAGTACCCCTTTTTTTTCCAAAAAGCCATATATCATTACAATATACTTGTGTGTTGTCTCCTGTAATGAGCTCTAAAAGCGTTGTTTTTCCAGAGCCGTTTGGACCTTGTATGAGAGTATGTTCCCCTTCATTGAGAGTCCAATTAACGCCTTGCAAAACCTTATTGTCACCCCAACCTACATTTACATTATTAAAACGAACCAGTTCATTCTTTTCTTTGTTTTGCTCATGATTGAAAAAAATACCGCCACATTCCTCTCTTATTTCCTCAAACTCAGCTAAGAAATTTTCAGCATCTATTGCATCATCTTGAATGTGCTCCTCTTTTCGCTTTCTTAGAATAGTTTCATACTCATGTCTTTTTCCGATAAATGAAATATCATCTCCTGAAAACTCTACAGTATTTTTAATTGACGCAGGGATATCAGCAAATCTTTCAACACTAAGAATAATACGCCTTTCTTTTTTGTTTACAAGACTTTCAATGTAACAAAAAAAAGCACCACGTGATTCTACATCAAGTCCCGCAAAAGGCTCATGTAAGAGCATAAGCGTATGGTCTTCTAAAAGGGCTTTACAAAAAAGTGTTCTTCTCATTTCACCTGTTGAAAGATATTTTAAGCCCCTATGTAGAATATGAGTAATTCCACAAAGCTCCACAAGGGGATGATTTTCAAAATTGACACTGTTTGTAATTTCACTTAAATATTTCGAAACAGTACGGCCTACATCTACTCCGCCCTCAACATACTCGCTGTCATCATTTTTTCGCTCTTCGATTAAAAGCTTTGTTGCAAGTTCTAACGACACAATAGATACATCTTTAGAAACGAGCGAATTAAAAAAACTTTGTTTTACAGTTGATGACTTTCCAGTTATGCACCAAGACTCTTTTGATGCAAGGAGCCTTTGAGAAAGTTCTTGTATTGTTGGGGTGTCAAGAGTATTCATATTTTTATCCACAGATTACACAGATTAACACAGATTTTTATTTTTTGCAAGTTTTATCCGCAAGAATTACACAGATGACGCAAATTTTTATTTTTTGCAAGATTCATTTTTTTTGCGAATACCACCAAGATTGGTCAGGAGTTATCCGTAAGAATTGCGCAAGAATTACACAGATTTTTCCTATGCACAACATTTAATACGCTATATATATTCGCTTAAACATCTATATCTAAATAAGTTCTCGCTATAGGACTGTGATCTTTACCTTTAGTCCATACCCCACTGCTCTCTAATGCCCACCATACTTTATCATTGTTTCGTAATACATGCCAAACACCACATTCATCAGAAAAACAACATAAAATATCTACAATAATGTCATTTTCAAATATAAAACGTGTGTCAATTTCAGATAACATCTCAATTGCCAATAGTTTTGTTTCAACTAGTTTTATAGAGTTTATAAACTCAGGCATGATTTCTTCTGGTAGCGTTTCTGAAGCTACTATTATTTTTTGATTCTTATGAATTCTCCATGACGAATCATAAATACATAATTCCCAAGCACCATAGAATTCTACACACGATTCCCAAACTCTTCCAGATTTATAAATGTGTTTTTTAGGTTTATGTTTTTCACCAAACCCTATAAAGAGGCTTTTATCTGTTCGTATATCAAGACGACAACATTTTTGAAAAATAATTTCCCCCCGTAACTCATCCAAAATTTTATTATTATTTAATCTGATATCCACTTTTCGAATCCTTCCTATAATTTTTAAACACATTCAGAAAACATTGAAATATTTACCATGATTAACATTGTTTTGTTTAATATAGAATATGTCACTTCTTCTAACCTCGTTAATGTTTTAAATTGTTACTAAAAAGCTATGCTATGATTGTGTAAATTACTAACCTGTATAAAACTTTCAATTAAGTCCAAAATCTGTGTAATATCCATATAATAATCCTCATGGTAATAAAATTTTTCATCAGAAATGTAAGTATGCAATACATTTTTATCTTTCATAAACGATAAACTAAACACGTAGTCAATACCTTTATCAGTACCAAATGAAAGCTTATATACTTCACGTCTAATACCCTTTTCACGCACAGGAGCATCAGGTTTTAAATTATCAAAAATATTATCTATTTTTACTATAAGGTTACTATATCCTTCATCATCACTGCAAACTGTGTAAACATCACCAGAATTACTTAATGTTAAAGTAGTAAATGAGTCAAGAGAGGTTTCAAAGAAATTTTCTGCCACTTTATTTGCATTAATACGCACATACAATGCATTTATTAAACCAATAACAAAAATTGTCATAATACATATTATTTTCAAGCATCTCACTGTAATACCTCTAACCGAAATTTGTACTTCAAGATTAGCATAGTATAATGTATTTTGCAAGTTTTAAATCTGTAAGAATTGCGCAGATTGTTACTTTGTGTAATAAGTCCACTTTTTATACAATAATTCATCTAACTTGTATGTTTAAAAAGCGTTAAGGGTCCGGGTGAACTGCACCCCATTTTTTGGACAGTTTA
>CAYJPS010000113.1:0-6760 GCA_964372135.1 uncultured Treponemataceae bacterium
GCAAATTCATCAGCAATTCTTGAATTTGACTTTTTTTCTACCATATATCTCCTCCTCTCTATTTAAACGAAATCCCACCACTATAAATAGTAGTGGGATTAATAATATTATTAGTTTAATTCCATTGGGCGTGCAATTACGAAATCTAAGTCATCATAATCGTACACAGGTTTGTTTTCAACAAATTCTTTGTTGTAATCAGCTAAAGTATCAGCTGTAATTAAATAACCATTTGTATAAAATAGTCTTCTTGAAGCTGGCTCTGTTTCAACATCAAATTTTCCGGTTTTTGCAGCGTAAGCAAAAGCAACACCGTATCCACCTTGCATCCAACCATTGTTTGCAATTGTACATGTAATTTCACCTGTACCTACAGCGTTAATAGCATCTGAAACGCCATCTACACCAGTAACTTTAACTTTTCCGTCAAGACCTTTTGCTTCAAGGGCTTGAACAATACCAAGAGACATACCATCACTTGCACTCCAAATACCATCAATATCACTGTATTTTGAAAGCCATGATTCAGTAATTGAAAGACCTTTTTTTGTATCCCAGTCACCAGCTTGTGTTTCTACCATTTCAACACCTGGATATTCTTCAAGAGCTCTTTGTAGACCAGCCATACGTGTAGTATTAGCATTGTTTGCCAACATACCTTGCATAGCTAGAATTTTTCCTTGATATGGTGTGTCAAAGTTTTTAAACATTTCTACAGCAATGTCATAACCTTGTTTTTCACCATCACAAGATTGGTGAGCAACCCAATATTTGAAATCAAGCGGAGACATACCTTCTGGCACGTTCCATGCGCTTGTCCAGTACACACCAGCATCTTCACAGATTTCTGCGATAGGCACAATATTAGGTGCATTGTTTGGGTCAACAAAAAGAATCATGTTGCTACCTTTGCTAGCAACTAATGCTTTAATGTCATTAATTTGTTTGTCATCGTTAGACTCACAAGCTAATACTTGAAGTTCAGCTGTTCCAGGTGGCAATGTGTCAATAAAAGCTTGTGCACCTTCTACATACTGAGTGTGATACTCACTAGACATTGAACGAATACTTACTGCTACAGTAAGAGGCCCTTCTGCTCCTTCACTACTACCCATAGCAACAACAAATGACACAGTAAAAAGTGCCATAACCAAAACTAATAAAAGTTTTTTCATTTTTTTCTCCTTTTGTGTTATTTAACACTCTTAATATTTATAACTAATTGGAATTATTACCAATGAGTTTTTCAGATCCTCTTAAACGTAACTCGCATGGAATCATACTAATCCGCTTAGGTGCATCGGGCTGTTTTAATCTTTCGATGAGCATATTCATAGCAGTTCGTCCCATCTCAACAGCATCACGTGTAACAACGGATAAAGGGTAATCAATTGCATCTAAGGATGGTATATGGTCAATACCAATAACAGCAACATCCTTGCCTATTACAACATTTTTTTCTTTACATGCTTTAATAAATCCCAAACTTGTATAGTTGTTGCTTGTTATCATAGCTTGCGGAAAATGCTTATTATCAAACATTTTTTTTGTTAGTTCATAAGCAGTAGTTGCTGAAAAATCGCCATGTAATACATAATTACGATCTACATACAAGCCGCTCTCTTCCATAGCAGCAATATAGCCATTTAACCTATCACGTCCAATAAGTAAGTTTAAATCTCCAGTAATAATGCCAATATCTGTATGTCCAGCGGCTATAAGCTCTCTTGTTGCAATATATGTTGACTGAAAATTTTCGTAAAAAACACCATCCCACTTTGAACTATCAAAACCTCGGTCAACTATAACAATCGGCACCTGCAACTTTTCATACATTGCAGTAAGTTTACTTGCTGATTTTTCATCAAAAAATCCTGTTGCAGGAGTAATGATTATTCCGCAAGGATCCTGTTTTTGTGCCATCTTAAGCGCTTGCTCTTCTAAGTCGAGACGATTATCAGTATTGCTATAACTTAATATGTAGTCTGTTTGTTGTGCTATCTCGGAAATGCCTGCCATCAACTCTCCAAAGAAAGAATTAGCAATTTCAGGAATAATGACGCTAATAGAGTTTGATGTACTCGTTGACAAATTAACAGCTGCTGCACTAGGGGTATAATCGGTGGCCTCAATTATTGTTTCAACTTTTTCTCTTGTTTCATCATTAACATAGCCATTATTGTTTAAAACCCTTGATACGGTTGTCTTGGAAACTCCTGCTAATCGTGCTACTTCTCTAATAGTCATAAACCCTCTTTTTTTTATGGAACCGGTTCCATATCATTAGACAATAATAACTCAAGATATTAAACTTGTCAAGCTTATTTTTAACGAATTTAAAAGATTTTCATGTGTTTTTCATATATTTTATATAAAATTTAATGTATAAATACATATTTTTGCATGGGACAAGTGTCCCATATCATGATATCGTTTCATGTTTGTCCCATATATTTATCAAATTTTTTTCTTGACAAATCACTATTCTAGTTGTATACTTGTATACAAGTTATGAAAAACATCTCTGCTCCTTTGAGCACACTTGACATATACACCATTCTCAAAAATGCAATCGTCAATTTAGAGTACATGCCAACAACAAAGCTATCGGAAAATGAAATTGCAAGCAAATATGGGATTTCAAGAACTCCAGTAAAAGCGGCATTTACACGATTAGAAAACGAAGGATATGTAACAGTTCTACCCCAGCGTGGTACCTTTGTGTCGTTACTAGACTTATCACGAATAAAAGAAATTCTCTACATGCGCTTTGTACTTGAAAAAGATATAGCAACAAAATTTATCCATATAGCAACAGAGGATGATGTCCAAGAATTACAAGATATACTTCTCACCCAAGAAGAACTTGTTAAACGTGATAATTTTACTCCAACAGAGTTTTATGAGTTAGATATTCTTTTTCATGGCATTATCTTTACAAAGGTTAATCATGCGATATTATGGGAAGAATTACTAAAACTACAGGTAAATTATGCTCGTTTTAGAATGCTTGATATCGTAACTGAAGAAAAGTTTAGTGACCTCATTTATGAGCATTCACTTTTATTAGATGCCATAATAAAAAAGGATAGCACGCTATATATTGATATACTAAACGAACATTTACATGGTAACTTACATAAACTTGAGTCCATTATGGAATCAAGTTTACAAAAATATTTTATTGGAGGAAACAATAAGTGAATTTAGAATTGCGAAAAAAAGAAGACTGTATGTATGACCAAATATCACTAGGAGAGGTCATGTTACGCTTAGACCCAGGTGAAGGCCGAATTAAAACTGCACGATCCTTTACTGCATGGGAAGGTGGTGGTGAGTACAATGTTGCCCGAGGATTAAGAAGGTGCTTTGGCTACAATACGGCTGTATTAACCGCATTTGCAGACAATGAAGTTGGACGACTAGTAGAAGATTTTATTATGCAAGGTGGTGTTGATACACGCTTTATTAAGTGGGTAGACTACGATGGGATTGGAAGAACGGTCAGAAATGGATTAAACTTCACAGAACGTGGCTTTGGTGTTAGAGGTGCAGTTGGAGTTTCAGATAGAGGAAACACGGCTATTAGCCAAATAAAACCAACAGACTTTGATTTTGACTATATTTTTGGAAAGCTTGGTGCACGATGGTTACACACTGGTGGAATCTTTGCAGCACTTTCTGAAAGCAGTGCCGAAACCTGTATTGCTGCCGTTAAAGCTGCAAAAAAATACGGTACACTTGTGTCATACGACTTAAACTACCGCCCTTCTATGTGGAAATCTATTGGTGGCATAAAAAAAGCTCAAGAAGTAAACCGTGAAATTGCAAAATACATTGATGTTATGATTGGAAACGAGGAAGACTTTACCGCATGTCTTGGATTAGAAATTCCTGGAAACGATGAGAATTTAGCTGAGCTTAATCTTGATGGCTATAAAAAAATGATTGAAAATGCAGTAAAAGAATTTCCAAACTTTAAAGTAGTTGCCACTACTCTTCGAGAAGTTAAAACTGCAACAATTAATGATTGGGCAGCAATGTGTTATGCTGAGGGAAATATTTTCTTTTCAAACAAATATGAAGCATTAGAAATTATGGATAGAGTTGGTGGTGGAGATAGTTTTGCATCTGGATTGATTTATGGACTTATTGAAACAGGCGATGCAGAAAAAGCAGTAAATTATGGTGCAGCTCATGGAGCACTAGCAATGACAACACCAGGTGATACTTCCATGGCAAGTGTAAAAGAAGTTGAAAAGTTGATGAAGGGTGCTGGAGCACGGGTAGATAGATAATTAACAATTAATAATGCATAATTAATAATAATAAACGCGAAGAAGAAGTTAACCACAGATTTGTATCGGGCGCATATTAGGGTCGGGATTTGGGCAAACTTAGTTGATTACACAAATTATTTTGTTTTGTCTTGTCAAAAAAAATAACAACTACCTAAAATCTGTGCAATCTGTGTAATCTGTGGATAAAGATATTTTGAGTAAGGAGAAAATATGACAATATCAGAAAAAATTGCAAAGATTGGCGTGGTGCCAGTAATAAAATTAGATAGGCCTACTGAGGATGCACTTCCTCTAGCAAAGGCTTTAGTTGAAGGTGGTCTCCCACTAGCAGAAATCACATTTCGTGCGGCAGGTGCTGCAAGTGCTATAAAAATTATGAAGGAAGCATATCCTGAGATGATTGTAGGAGCTGGAACAGTATTAACTACAGCTCAAGTTGATGAAGCAATAGCTGCAGGAGCAGAGTTTATTGTGTCCCCAGGCATTAATCCAAAAACAGTAAAGTACTGTCAAGAAAAAAACATTCCTATTTTTCCAGGCTGTGTAACGCCAACAGAAATTGAAATGGCACTGGAACTAGGACTTACAACCTTAAAGTTTTTCCCAGCAGCACAATATGGCGGATTAAAAACAATTAATGCTCTTTGTGCACCATACAATATGATAAAGTTTATGCCGACTGGCGGTGTGTCACTTGAAAACTTGGGAGAATTTATTTCTAATAAAAACATTGTGGCTTGCGGTGGAAGTTTTATGGTAACGGCAGATTTAATTGATAATAAAAAATGGACAGAAATTACTGAGATTTGTAAAAAATCAGCTGATATTGTATCAAAACATCGATAATTAATGTAATCAAAAAGTAAAATATAAATCCACTCTTTGTAAACTAGTGCTTTTGCATGGATTTATATTTTACCTAGAGATTCCTAAAATGTGTAAATAGACACTATGTTCTAATGCTCTAGAAGCGTTATAATTTCCTTTTTAGCTCAGCTTTTTTTTCATACATTTTTTTATCTACTTCTTCAAAAAGCGTATTGTAT
This sequence comes from uncultured Treponemataceae bacterium, assembly GCA_964372135.1. GTDB lineage: Bacteria > Spirochaetota > Spirochaetia > Treponematales > Treponemataceae > CAYJFX01. Next base: position 5,348 of record CAYJPS010000113.1, read on the forward strand.
TCTTCTAGTGTTGTACCGCTAAACTTTGCATATCCCCAAGCAAGGGAAAATTTTGGTGACATATCTTTAGTTGCTTCCTCGACACTTTTTTGCATCGTGTTAACACCCTCTTCTATTTGGGCTTCAGTGCAATTCCACAACAAAAGTGCAAACTCATCTCCACCTATACGAAAAATTTTTCCATATTCTGAAAAGCAATTCATAAGTATTGCATAAGACTTGTTCAGAGCTTCATTTCCCGCCTGATGCCCCAATGCATCATTAACTTTTTTTAGGTTATTCATATCACAAATCATGCACCAAAAGTCCTTTGAAACTGGTCCAGATTTTTTGTTTCTAAATATCTCCCATAGTTCTTCATGGTACGCTGTTGTGTTAAATCCTCCTGTGAGAGAATCTTTAAACGAATAGTTCAAAAGCATCGATCTAAGCCTATCAACAACGAGGGCTATTCGGCCAACTTCATCTTTAGTAAATAGATTTTCGGGTATTGGAGTTTTCATATTTCCCGTTTGAGAAATTTCAGACACTGAATGTTCCAAAGAGCCAAGTGTGTTTACAAGAGTTTTAGAAAATGATCGTACAAGCACTAATACAATAAATGCAGATAATACATATACAACAATACTAATTATGTACAAACTGGTAACAATTTTATCATTGTCTTGTAAAACACTATTCATGTAAATTTTTTCATCTGTTAAAAATGTATCTAGGCTAGTAAAAAAAGAGTTCGCAATCGGAGTAACTCTAGTCAGAGCTTCTAAAGCATCTTCATAGCTTCCGCCTTCCATTTCGATATCTGCAGATAACAGCATGCTATCTTTATAAACATTCTTTTCCTCAATTATACTTAAAAAGGTTTGCAGTTTTTCACCCGTAAGCCTTTCTGAAAATGAATCCATTCTCAAATCAAGTAAATAAAAGTTATATACATATTGTCCGTATATTTCATACTGCCTTTCTAATGAACTAGCGAGCAAAATATCTCTTCCATTTACTCTACATGCATACATAGTTCTGATTATCTCATTTAGCTTTTCTATATCTTCTACATTTTCGCTTAAAACATTTTGAGATACTCTATTAACAGTAGATAAGGCAATCATCGACATAACACCAATAGCTACAATAAGTGAGAATGTAATTGTTTGTACTGGTAAAAATTTTTTCTTAATAGGAGCATTTAATATCCATCTTTTGTATATATTCATGTTGCCTCCTTTAAAAACTGTACAAAATAATTAAAAGAATACAGTGTGTTCTATATAAAGTCAATACATTCATGGAGAATTCTTGAAGAATCAATTCTCAGACGATATTGTCATGATGAGACAGTATGACTTCTTGCCCCTAAGAAATTATATTACAGCTTCTAAATCTCTTTTTCCCTTTTCTAAGCCAGTCCATAAA
>CAYJPS010000114.1:0-6641 GCA_964372135.1 uncultured Treponemataceae bacterium
CAGAAGAATATAATATTTCTATATCTGATATAAAAGGAAAAACACGAAAAAAAAATATTGTTTTTGCAAGACAAATAGCAATGTACATAGCTCAAAATTTAACAGAATATTCTACAACAGAGTTGGGAGTTGAATTTGGTAATAGAGACCATACTACTGTAATGCACTCATGTAAAAAAATAGACACTGACATGAAAAATGATTCAAAGCTTGACTATAAGGTTCAAAGCATTATAAAAGCTATAAAGGATTATAAAAGACATTAAAAAAATGTACACAAATTGTTAATAATGTGTTAATATATATGAGTAACACATTTTAATTGTTAATATGTGGAAAACTAAAAGTTAAAATTATATAAGTTTTTATATCTATAATTTATTATAACATATAAAAATAAAATATTTATTAACATATTAACAACCCTTATTATTACTATTACTATTATATATATATAATATAATAAACTGGAGGAAAAATGAAATTTATATTTGATCGTGATGCAATGCTAAAAGAAATAGGTATTGCACAAGAAATTATCTCAACAAAAAATGCTTTATCAATTCTTTCTAATGTTCTACTTATTGCGGAACAAAATTCTTTATTAATAAAGGCAACAGATGTTAAGGTTACCTTTGAAACAAAAATTCCTGTTGAAATAGAAGAGCCAGGAACTACAACTATTTTTTGTGATAAATTTATTAGCATTTTAAATTCTCTTCCATCAGGAAATGTAGAATTTTTGCATAAAGAAAATGATGTTATTATTAAACCTATTGCAAAGAAAATTCGTTTTCAATTAAAAAGTATGGCAAGTGATAAATTTCCTGAATTCTCAACTGAAGAAAATATGAAATGGTTTGATTTTTCAGTAAAAGATTTTAAAGAAATGATAAATCAAACTATTTTTGCCGTATCTGATGATGAAACAAGATTTTTTATGAATGGCGTTTATTTTGAAAAAGAAGAAGAAAATTTCATAATGGTAGCAACAGATGGAAGAAGATTATCGTATATATCAAAACCTCTTTTTGAAGATATTTCTTTTGAACCTTGTATTGTCCCACCAAAAATTTTAAGTTTAATTTTAAAAAGAGCTTCTTCAGAAGGAACTGTTTCTTTGTCACTAAATAAAAGTAATATATATATAAAATTTGGAAATTATAATTTTAGTTCTGTTTTGATTGATGGACAATTTCCAAATTATAAAAGAGTTATTCCAGAAACGCAAGAAAGAAAGTTTCAAATAAATAGACGTGACTTAACAGAAGCTTTAAAAAGAGTTGGATTACTTGTAGAAAAAAAATCTGGTAGAATATATTTTTCTCTTTCTGATGGAACTCTTTCTATTACTTCTCAAGAAGCAGAAATAGGAAATGCAAAAGAAGAATTACCATGTCGCTATGCTGGAGAAGAAATTTCTATGGCTTTAAATTGTATTTATGTTGAAGAGCCTTTGAAAATAATAAACACAGAATATCTTAATTTTGAGTTTACAGAATCTATGAAAGCTATAACTATTAAACCTGAGCCAGAGGCTGACTTTTTCCATATTGTTATGCCAATGCAAATGGAGTAAATTTAATAGTGCCTTTTGTATCTGTTTCTCTTGTTAATTTTCGAAATTTGGAAAATACGACTGTTGATGTTTCCGCAAAAGAAGTTTTTTTTGTAGGTGAAAATGGACAGGGAAAAACAAATTTTCTTGAAACCTTATATTTATCTGCTTATGGGTCTTCTTTTAGAACAAAAAAAGAAGCTGAAATAATAGCTGATAGTTTGGATTCTTTTTCTGTAAGATCACTTTATCAAAATGAAGTAGAAACAAATAAAGCAGATTTAGTAACCGTTCATTATAATAACAATAAAAAGAAAATATTAAAAAATGGAAAAACTCTTACGGACAGAAAAGATTTAATAAATACAATCCCTTGTGTTCTTTTTTCACATAGCGATTTAGATTTTGTGTTAGGAGAGCCAGAAAGAAAACGATTTTTTATTGATCAGTCTTTATCAATGTATGATGTATTATATATAGACACAATTAGAAGATATAAAAAAATTCTAAAAAATAGAAATATGCTTTTAAAAAATGAACAATATGAAACATTAGAAGTTTTTGATGAAGGTCTAGTAATTGAAGGAAGAGAAATAGTTAAAAAAAGAACAAATGCTATATATCAATTTAATAGAATTTTTACGCCTTTATATGAAAAAGTAACTGGCATAAAAAATGTAAAACTTCAGTATGAGTCACAATGGGAAAATAAAAAAAAAGAAGAAGTATTACAAATACTAGAAGAAAAGAGAAATGCTGATAAAATTATGAAAACAACACTTTCTGGTCCACATAGAGATAAAATAAGATTTGTTTGTGACAAAAAAAACTTTGTTCCTACAGCATCAACAGGTCAATGTAGATTGTCTGCAATATTGTTAAGAATATGTCAGGCTGTACATTTTACAGAAGTAGCAAACAAAAAGCCTGTTCTTTTAATGGACGATGTTTTGCTTGAGTTAGATCCAAAAAAAAGAGAAATAATAACATCTATTCTTCCTCCATATGATCAACTTTTTTGTACTTTTCTACCTGGAGAACCTTATGAGAATTATAAAAAAGAAAAGACCTTAGTTTATTCTGTGGAAAAGGGAAAAGTTAATGAAATATGATGAGGAAATAAAAAAAGGTTCGGAAATACTTGAAAAATTTTTTTCAGGGCTATTGGGCGGAAAAATAGAGGAATATACCGCACAAGAAAAAGGCTGGAAAAAGGTATTAATGAATATTCCAATTGATGGTGAAAAAATGGCTGCCCATAGTGTTATTAAAGAAATAAAAAATGGCTATATTTATATAGAAACCGACCACTCAGGGTGGGTACAGCTTTTTCAACTACACAAAAACAGCATATTAAGGTCATTAAAAAAGGAATTTTCTACTTTAGAAATAAAAAATATTGTTTTTACTGTGAAAGAACCTAGAAAAATGGTTTAGATACTTGACCAAACTATAAAAAAAATGGTATTCTATGAAACCTGTTTGGAAAATTCCGAGAAAGCTAGCTTTCTTGACATAATAAGGAGACGTGTTCATGAAAAGGACATATCAACCCAGTAGAGTAAAAAGAAATAGAAAATTTGGTTTTAGAGCTCGTATGAAAACTCGTGGTGGAAGAATGATTTTAAAACGCCGTAGAGCAAAAGGAAGATACAAGCTTACTGTTTCTGATGAGAAAAAACCATATTAATCTGTAAGTTTTAAGGGATGGAAAAAACCTTGTCTAAACCAAATGGATTTACCTCTGAAGAAAGAATAAAAAAATCTTCAGATATTCAAGCCTTGTTTAGAAAAGGAAAAAAGGTAAGTACCAATGGTGCAAAATTATTTATTTTGCCTAATGATCTCTCTTTTAATCGTATTGTTTTTGCACTTCCTCACGGATATGGAAATGCAGTTCAAAGAAACTACAGTAAAAGACTAAGTAAAGAAGCTTATCGCCACTTAAAAAAAAATATAAAAAGTGGTTTTGATATGATATTATTAGTTTACAGGGGAGAAAGTAGTTTTTCTTCTCGACATAAGCAACTATGCTTTTTATGTAAAAAAGCAGGATTATTATGAATAAAATAATATCATCAATACTTTGTTTCTTTATTAGAATTTATCAGATTTGTATATCTCCTTTTTTTCCTCCCTCTTGTAGATTCTATCCAAGTTGTTCACGTTATGCTTTGGAAGCAATAAAAAAACATGGGGCTTGGAAGGGTTTTATTTTGGCTTTTAAAAGAATTTTAAAGTGTAACCCCTATTTTAAGGGTGGTTATGATCCTGTTCCGTAATAAGGCCTTTATTTTAGGAGAAAAAAATGGACAAAAATACTGTTTGGGCTATTGTTTTATCTACACTCGTTATTGTAGGCTTTATGTTTTATCAAACTTCAACCATGCCTCCAATTGATCAAACTGTTATGCCTGAGACACCAGCACCAATAACAGAAGAAGTTGTAGTTGAGCAATCATTAACCCAGCAAAATGAACAAATCCAAAATCAATTAGCAGAAGAAGAAATTCTTGAAGAAGAACAATTTGTAATTTCTACAGAGGTTGCTGACATTACACTCACAAATCGTGGTGGAGATATAATTAGTTACAAATTAAAAGAGCACTTAGTTGGAACAGAAGGTGTTGAAATGGCAGAAAATATTACGCCAAACAACAGAACCCTCTCTCTTTCTTTAGGTAATGCAAATAATCCAATAATTAATGATGTATTTAATGTTGAAGTCATTGATAACTATACAATCGGATTTTCAAAAACATATGCGGTAAATACATCAGGTCAAACAGAATACTATTCAATAAAAAAACTATATACCTTTGATTCAGAAGAATATTTATTTAAATTGGATGTTCGTTTAGAAGGAAACGGTTATCAAAAATTAATTTCTTCATCCGATGTTGCATACACATTGCGTTCTTCACCTCAAATTGGTCCATATTATGATCCTAGTGTAGATAGATATGAACATAGAACTTTCTTTTCTTATGATGGTAGAGCGAGAGATAAAAAATTAGGTGAAGGTAAAACAGAAATTTATGAAGACTCTTTCAATTGGGTAGGTGTTGCAGGGAAATATTTTGCACAACAAATTGTTACAACAGATTCATCAATTGTAAAAGATGCCATATATTCAACAGTTGGAAACGTAGATAATTTTTCAGATGCACAAGTAATGGTAGAAAGAAAGGCAAATAATCAAAGTGCAATGCAAGATACTTTTTACGTTTATATGGGGCCTAAAACTGATAAAACAATGGTTATGTATAACAATGCAGATGAAAATAACTGGGGTCTTTCAAACTTACGAATAGATGAAATTTTAAGTTCTGGTTGGCTTTCTTGGCTTGAAGCATTTCTAAAGTTTATTATGGAAATTTTTTATGGTCTTATACCTAACTGGGGTGTTTCTATTATTCTAATGACAATACTTCTAAAAATAGCAATGTATCCATTAACAAAGAAAAGTTCAATGGGTATGTTACGAATGCAAGAATTGCAACCACAGATAAAAGAATTACAAGATAAATATAAAGGAATGCCAGAAAAGTTAAATGTAGAAATGGCAAAATTTTATAAAGAAGCAGGATACAATCCTATGTCTGGATGTCTGCCACTCTTAATTCAATTCCCACTGATTTTTGCAATGTTCGGGCTCTTTAATAATTATTTTGAATTCCGCGGAGCTATGTTTATACCTGGGTGGATACCAGACTTGTCTCTTAGTGATAGCGTTGGTGTATTCCCAGAAGATTTATGGCTAGTTGGAGGCTTAAATATAAGCATTCTTCCGTTTATTTATGTTGCATCACAGTTATTATTTACGAAAATTACTCAATCAAGTGCTACGGCTACTAATCCAACTATGAAAAATATGATGTACATTATGCCTTTAGCTTTTTTCGTTATGTTTTATAGAGCACCGTCAGGTTTGTTATTATACTGGACAGTAAGTAACTTTTTACAATTAGTACAACAAGTTGCTATAAATAAAATTATGCATGCAAAAAGAAAAGAAATGGGCTTAAACGAACCGAAAAAAGAAGTTGCTTTACCTCCTTCTGCAAAAAAACGGAAAAAAAATTAATACGCGAGGTGTATTATGATATATGAATATGAAGCTAAAACAGAGAAAGAAGCTATTGAAATGGCCGCAAATGACCTTGGCTTAAGCCAAGACCAGTTTGACGTAGAAATTGTGGAAGCCCAAAAAAATGGAATATTTAAAAAGGGCTTTGTAAAAATTAAAATTCATGTTGAAAATGATGGAGTAATAAAACAACCTGAGGCTCCAAAGCAAAGAAGTTCATTGTTTGCCGACCCATTACCAAAGGATGAATTTGAAAAAAGTGTAATTGACTTTATTGAAACGGTTATAAGTAAAATGGGATATGATGGCAAAGCCGAGGTGCTTTTCCGTGAAGAAAAAAAGTTTGGTCTTAAAATAACTTCATCTAACTCTTCCATGCTTATTGGTAGAAAAGGGAAAAACCTTGATGCATTACAACTATTGGCAAATGTTTATGCTGGAAGGTTAGGTAAAGAAGATACGAGAATAGTCTTAGATAGTGAAAATTATCGAATAAGACGCGAAGAGTCATTGGTTCGCCTTGCGTATGTAACAGCGGATAAGGTTCGTACAAGAAAAACTCCAATATTGCTTGAACCTATGAACCCTTTTGAAAGAAGACTTATACATACAACACTAAATGATATAGGTGATATTGAAACAAAAAGTGAAGGCGAAGGCTTATACAAACAAGTAAAAGTTTTATACAAAGGTGTAAGATGAAAAAAATAGCTTTTTTTATATTATTAATAAGTGCTTCTGTTTTTAGTTTTGCACAAGAAATAATTGAAAATACGCTAAAAATTGAAGACATTTTTGACGCTGATATTATACAAGAATTACAGGAAAATGGTGAAGTTCAAAGAAATTTTTATGGTGAAAAAAATATTTCTTTAGAGCTTGCACCAAAAACAGACTTAGGCTTACAAGCTATAAATTATTGGCAACGTGAAGATGAACCTGTATTTATTGTTGAATCTTTATATCAATTAAATAAAAAAGATACAGAAGAAA
>CAYJPS010000115.1:0-6573 GCA_964372135.1 uncultured Treponemataceae bacterium
GCTAGGTATGGCTCTTTTTTCAAGCGAAGTCGATGAAAAAGCCTTATACGATTTAACAAAACCCTTGTTTGATGAATATATGAGTGGTATTGAGGGCGCCGAGTCTGCTGATATATATAATATTGAAGAACTTCAAGCCTCTATTACTGTTGACCAAGAGGCTTTGTTCTCTTACAACTTAACCATTGATGATGTTATTAGAACCATTAGAAGCGAGTACACAAATATTTCTATAGGTAGCTTACGTACACGAGCAACAGAATACACTCTGCGCGTAAAAAAAGATATTGATACCATCTTTGATATAGAAAACATTATTATTTCATACACGACTGGAAAAACTATCTTATTAAAAGATATTGCAGACATTGTTATTGATGTTGGACTTCCAAGATACATGTATCAAGTAAATGGTGAAAGGGCTATTTTTATAAGTATTGTTCCAACACAGGAAGCAAACTTAAATAGTTTATCTAAAGAAGCCCATGATGCAATGGAAAAAATACTTGCAGAACTTCCAGATCATGTAAGCTTTGAAACTTCTATCGATCCAGCGAGCTTTATTACACGCTCGGTTAATAATGTTGTTCAATCGGCTCTTATTGGAGCTTTTTTAGCAATCTTTTGTATTATACTTCTTATTGGAGATGCACGAAACAGTATTATTGTTGCAGCATCCCTTCCTTTGTCGGTTATTTTAAACTTCATTTTAATGAAAGCCTTTGGTATTTCAATTAACCTCATATCCCTCAGTGGTCTTGCGCTTGCGGTGGGTATGATAGTTGATGCATCGATAGTTGTAATGGAAAATATTTATCGCCACTTAGAAACCGATGCAGAACAAGATAAAAGTCTTTCAGGATTTAAGAAACTTATTGCTGCCTCGGTATCTGAAGTTGTGCCGTCTATTATTGGTTCAACTATTACCAGTGTTTGCGTTTTTGTTCCTTTATCATTTACATCACAACTTACCGCAAGCATCCTTGGAGACTTAGCACAAACAGTTGTGTTTACGCTATCATGCTCACTTTTAGTGGCTATTTTTATAGTACCCTTCGTAGCCTTTTATGTATTTAGAGCACAAAAAGGGCTTGGTACTAAAAACAAAGAAAAAAGCAGATTAAAAAATTTTTCAGACTCAGTTGTTGCAAAGCTATTTTCAGTATACTGCTCTGTTCTTGAAAAGTTATTAGAAAAAAAACGTCGAGGTTTTTTATTTATTGCAAGCTCTATCGCAGCTCTCTTACTGTGTCTACTAGTATTATTTCCTATAATTACAAAAGAAATTATTGCTCCTCCTAAAAGCAACATAGTGGTAGCAAGTATAACTAATAGCGATGTAGAAGACCAACTTGCAATGTCTCAGGGTGTAGGACCAATAGAATATGATATTATTAACAACTATCCAGGCATTGTGCAAAAGGTGTTTACTGGTACAACGTCATTTAGAGGAAATGGCTATGCGAGTATAATGATTACACTTGATAGTTCAAACTCACTTGACTTTATGATAAATTCACTAACCGAAAAGTATGTAACGGAAGATCCATGGACGTATTCATTTACTTCATGGGATCCAGCGGAAATGCCGCTTCCTGAAACCTATGCCCTATCCATTCGCGTAGAAGGTCCAGACAGAAAGCAAATATTCGCCATCGAAGACCAAATTATTGATGTTATTAACCAAACGGAAAGTTATGGTCGAGTATGGGCAAGACCTTTTACAACCTTTACCAGTGAAATAGCCTTATATCCTCGAACGCAAGCATTTAGCTTAATTCCTGAATATACGGTCACAAGAATTGTATCGATGATTCAGTACGCACTAAATGGCGCTTCGGTTATTACCATGAATGTTGAAGGTATTGAAACAGACATAGATTTAGAGTACTCAGATTCTACCGTACAATCTATTGAAGACATTGAAAACTTTACCCTTCCATATCAAGGAAAAACTATTCCTGTAAAACACTTTTTCGACTTTGAAGAAACACAAGGTATAAGTGAGCTTTTTACTATAAATGGAGATGAGGTGTACAAAGTATATGCAAATATGCGCCAAGGAGACCCTGCAAGAAACCAATCAATTTATGAAGCTGAGGTAAAAAAATTAGTGAGTGAGCAAATTGAGCTTCCACAAGGATATAGAATAATCTTTGAAGACACTCAAGCTGATATAAACGAAGCTATATCATCACTTATCATAGCACTTGCATTAAGTATTATGCTCATTTACATTGTACTCGGTATTCAGTTTAACTCTCTTCGAATTCCACTGCTTATTTTGGTAACAATCCCGTTTGGGTTCATTGGGGTTGTGTTAAGCTTGTTTGTGTTTAATTCAACTGTTTCCCTAAACTCAATGCTTGGTGTTATTTTGCTTGGGGGAATAGTGGTAAACAATGCCATTATCTTAATTGACTTTTACTTAACTGTACGACCAAATCATAAAGAAAATAAAGATGCCATTATGGAAGCAGTTAAGCTACGATTCCGCCCAATTATTATAACAACGGCTACAACCATTTTAGGAATGCTTCCAATTGCTTTCGCCATTGGTGATGGAGCAAATGTTATTCAACCATTGGGAATTGCAGTTTCTGGCGGCTTGGCCTTTTCAACATTTTTTACCTTGTTTATGATACCAACGCTGCTTTCACTTTTTGAACTTAAAAAAATTGAAGAGTAAAAAAAAGGCTTCCGAAATCGGAAGCTTTATTTTATTTTTTAGGAAATAGTGTTGAAAGCGTTGCCAAGTCTTCGGGAGCCTTTGCCGCTTCAAGATTTTCTTTTTGGATAGATTCATAGACCTCTTGGCGAAATACTTTTACATCCTTTGGTGCTTCTACACCAATTTTCACTTGGTCGCCACGCACTTCCAAAATCGTAAGAGTAATGTCTTCGCCTATTTTAATCTTTTCATTAATTTTCCGAGATAATATTAGCATCCGTTAATCTACCCATTTTCTCCATTATCAAACAAATTATGTTTTGTTTTCCATTTTGTATCCAATAAAACAATTTGACGAGCCTTTTTGTTTTTTCTGTTAATCACAACAGGTCCTTGAAGGTTTGCCGTTACAATAGCAGGTTTTACTTGTGCAATTGTGATTATTGCAAGCACATACACATCTTCTGGGTTGTCAATATCAAGTATTGCTACAGTTTCATCATCCACATCAATCTCATAGGTATTAAAAAATAAAAATGGATCAATCATAAAAAATGATAAACCACTGTCTTCATCTGATTGTAAACGCAAAATTGATTCAACTTCAGAGAGTGACAATGTAAAATCAGTAAAACCTTCAAAACCATATAATCCTTGAGGAAAATTGATTTTTGTTTTTTCTTCGTTCAAAACTTCGTCCATGTTTTTACCTTTCTATTATACCTTATCTTAAATAATTAAGCAATGTGTTTGAATACAATTCGGCTGCAGTACTTAATGTAGCTTGTTTCGTATAATCAAGCATTTTCATATCTGTAATTGCCTCAGCTAAATCAATATCACCTTCTCGAGAAATCAGCTGGGTTGTATTTAAGTCATTTGTTTGCGCTAGTTGAATTTTTGCTTCGGCTCGCTCGTATTGCGCACCGACCTCTGCAATTCTGTGCGTTAAATTTCCAATAGCGCTATCTACTCCACCAAGAACTCGCCCCCCAATTGTCTCATGGTCTCCTGTTAGGAGTGCATCTCTAAAGGCTATAACACTATCAAACAAAGAGCCGCCTGTCACATCTACTTCTGCAAGATTATATGGGGGCCTTTGACTTGCATCTCGAATAATTCCTAAATCTTGTAGAGCTGTTCCTGATTTATCTTCTAACCATAGCTGTCTAGCATCAGTTGTTTGCAGATTTAATCCGTTTGTTACTGGGTCTAAGCTAGCTTTAACGGCAATTCCAGCATTATTAATTTTTGATATAATTGAATGGACATTATCACCTTCATTTAAAGTAATATCTGTTCCATCAACATTTATTATGCTTCTTTGATTTACTTGAAATTGCCCCGCATCTCGTAAACCTATAAGGCTTTGTCTTTCAGCCCAAAATATATTATTGCCAGACCTATTTACTTCCATATAGTCGCCATTATCAACTTCAACACTGTTTGCTTGAATTGAACCGTTGTATCTAACTTCGGTTATACGAGGAGTTGAAGAACCTGCAACTGGACCAAGCTGAGCATCAAAAGCCGTGTTTTGAGTTCTTGTACCTGCAAAAAGAGAGGTTCCGTCAGGGCTTACAGCATTTGCTGATGCTACAAGCTCATTTAATAGTTCATCTACTTCTGCGGCAATATTTTGCATATCATCCTTTGTGAGAACTCCATTTGCACCTGTTACAGCAAGCTCACGAATTCTATGCATCACTTGCAAAGAATGATCCATGTAGCCTTCTGCTACAGAAAATTGGTCAACAAGTGTTTGCGCATTTTTTTCAAATTGATTTACTCTTGTATTCACCGATTGATAGCGCACAAGTCTTCCTGCTCCTAAAGGGTCATCACGCAAGTTTTGAATTCGATTTTGTGTACCGAGCTTGTTTTGCAAATTATTTGATCTATGTTCTTGCAAACGTAAATTGTATTGCACATCATTATTTGATAGATTTGAACTAATTCTTCTCATAGTATTCTCCTATGTATATATCTCATATCACTAGTGTAGTGTTATATTCTAGACACCTAGCCTATTTATAACGGTATCTAAAATTTCATCAATTACGGTCACAAAACGAGCAGCAGCATTATAACCATGTTGAAACTTCATAATATCTGCAAGTTCTTCATCAATATTCACTCCCGATATTGAATCTCTTAAGTTTCGCAAATCAGTCATTATTGCATTTTGGCTGAACATATTTATTTCTGCTTGTTCACCTTTCAAACCAACATTTGTAACACTTTGTGCAAAATAATCATCAAATGTTTTTGCATCCCCAATCATAATATTTGAGTTTCTTAATGCAGCAATTTCGAGTGCTGCAGAGCCATCGCCTGCTTCAAATAAGCCATTCGTAGTTGGTTTACTAGCGGCAACAGACATTACATCATTTTTTATTGCTTGATTTATTGCAACATATCCTGAAGGATTCAACACAGGAGATACGGAATATTGAGTGCCGTCATCTGTTCCAGCTCCAGCAAGATTTTGCACCGCATTAGCCGTGTTAAAATCATATGCATTAGCTTCGCCGCTGCCTGCTAAAATTCCTGAATACCCGACTAGGAACTGACCTGAATCTTCCACATGTCGTATAACAAAATCAGGATTATCAATTGAAGCAGCTGTTGTCGCTTTTAATACCAAGTTATTATTTCTGTCTAAGGATGCCTTAACTTCGGCTTGCGAATCATTTATACGATTGATAATTGTTTCAATAGTATCTGTTGGGCTATACGGTACTTCTACATCGCCTGCCTGCCCTGAAAAAGTCATCACACCTGCAAGTCCAGTTTGTTCTTGCGGGTCTAAAGTATTTATACCTGTCATTCTAAAAACGTACGTTGAATCTTCTACTCCATCACCGTCACTGTCGTAATTACCAAGAACATTGTTTACAAAAGGCTCTTCGACAAAAAAATCAAGACCTGTTGTCCCATTTAATCCAACAGCATTTCTGTGTATATCATTTACCATATCGGTAAATTCCATTGTCATAGTATTAAGGCTTTGCATCTCTTGTCGAATATCAACATCGCGCAATTCTATAAGAGCACCAACTGAACCACCAGAAAAATAGGCATCATTCCCCGTATCTGCCCAAACTACCTTTGAATAACCATTGTTTTCTAGTTGAGGAACTACATCAAACCCACGCGCAAGCCCACCTTGCACTATAATATGGCCATCAACATGAACCATAAACTCATCAGGGTCTCGATTATCAGTAGTAACATTTACCAGTGAAGAAAGCTTTTCAACCATTAAGTCACGTCTGTCAAGGAGGTCATTTGGATTATCCCCCATAGCTTGAGATCGAATAATTTCTTTATTTAATTCTGCTATTTGAATTGCATAATCATTTACTTGCTCAATACTACCTTCGATATCACCATTTAAAATTTTGCCTATACCTTCAAGTGCTGTAAAACGTTGATGTACAGAATCTATCAAAGATTCACCACGGCTTAATACAGCTTGACGAGCAGCTTGTGACTCTGGATACACAGATAGTTCTTGCCAAGATTGCCAAAATTTATCCATATTGGTACGAATTGATATATCTGCAGGTTCGTTATAAATGTTTTCAATCATAACATAGTAGTTTTCTCTTGTTGTCCAATATGACTCTTGATTGGTTTGTCCTACTATTCGACTTTCTAAAAGTTCATCTCGAACACGCTCGATACTCATTACATCGATACCTTGTCCAATTTGACCAGGACGTTCCGCTCTTGAAAGATCTGGCCTATATAATGGGTCAAATGCACGTAAGTTTACTCTTTGTCTAGAATAGCCTTCTGTGTCAGCATTACTTATATTATGTCCTGCAGTTTGTATAGACTGGCTTTGTGCCATGAGACTTCTTTTTCCAATTTCAATACCACTAAAACTTGACATA
>CAYJPS010000116.1:0-6563 GCA_964372135.1 uncultured Treponemataceae bacterium
GCGTTTCGTTTAATAAACTCTTTGCTAGCGCTCATGTACATGTCTTCTGGAAATCTCGGGCACATAAGTCCTTCCATTGAGTTTCCAAAACGCTTTGCATTTTTTTCAGGTCTAAAAATACATACAGAGCCATCTTTCGTTGGGAAGGCTTTCATTCCTTCAAAACAGCCAAAGCCGTATTGGCTTGTATAACTTACTGATGGTAATTTTAATTGGTTTCTGTTTTCGTATATTTTTTGCTTTTCTTCTTCACTCATTTTTTGAAGTTCTGCAAACGTGACTCTATCAAATTCGACCCATTCTTCATTCCATTTTTTAGATTCTGGGTTGTACGTAGCTACATAGCTAATTGGGTACATTTCAAGTGAAAACGCCATTGTTTCCTCCATATATAAATTTGATTTTGTTCTTATGGCAAAGCCACGTTTTAATAATATAACAGGAAATGCAGTAATTGTAAAGGGCTTTGGGCGCCACCCCGCATGGCAACACACAGGTTGCCATGTGCGGGGTCGGGCTTTTCGGGGTTCCGCAATATTGTAAGAAATGTTCGCCATGGACGGCGAACCAAAGACACGATGTTTTGTGCTAATCACTTAACTTCGGTAGCGCAAAACTCGGTAAGGTCAGATTTTATGGATAAAATCTGACCGACGCCTGGCGCGTTGCGTAAATTCCTTAAAAAAATCTTAAAAATCCAACATTTGTACGAAATTATCAACAAATTAACATTTTCAAACTTGCACACTTGTCTAATATTGTATATAATAACAGTATGATAAAATCAGACATTTATCTAAAAGGAGACAAGTTTATGAGTGATGTTGTTTTGTTAGAAAAAGTGGGTTTAGTTCCAAGTAATATGCTTTGTCCAGATACTGTGCGAGTTATGTGGTCTAAAACGTATAACGCAGATGGTTTACCCGATTGGACACATATTTTTCCATACTATGATGAGAGAGTAGTTTTTCAAGACTGTATACAGCGCATAGAGGGATTTGAAAATTTCAAGGCTTTGTGTAATCGTTTAACGAATCGATGTACAAGTTTAAGGATGGACCTAAACGACATTATTCAAAATGGAAACGTGATCGCCTTTGATTGGAAGATGACAATGTCATTTAGAAAATCACCCGATACTCCTATTTTTGGATTTACTAAACTCACCTTAGGCGAAAATGGAAAAATAATTTTTCAGCGCGATTACTATGACTTGTGGGGAGACATTTTTAATGGTATTCCAGGTTTTAATAAAATGTATCGCAGGTTTATGAGTCGTTTTTTTGGATAGTTTTAAATCCACAGATTACACAGATTATTTTCTGATATTTATAAAGGATAGGATATGAAAAAAAATGTACCTGATGAGCTAGCTTTTTTAGCAAACAGAAATAAAACGCAAAAAACTACAAATCAGAGGCTAACAAAAAAAGTATGTGTTATAACGGGGGCAACTTCGGGTGTAGGTTTTGAAGCAGCAAAGGAACTTGTAGCTCATGACGCAAACCTTGTTATAGTAGCAAGAAATAAGAGTAAGGCTGAGGAAACAAAAAATAGGTTACTAGCTTCAAATACAGTAAAGATTGATATTGTAATAGCAGATTTTAGTATTCTATCTGAAGTTAAACTTGCAGCAGAAGAAATTAATTCAAAGTATAAAAAGATTGATGTTCTAATCAACTGTGCAGGAATCCATTCTACAAAAAAAATATATACAGATGAAGGGTTTGAACTTGTGTTTTGTATAAATCATCTAGCGTCATTATTGTTTACGCTATTGCTAGAAGAAAAACTTGTAAAAAGTGCTCCTTCTAGAATAATACAAGTAAACTCAGAAGGGCATCGTTTTAATGGATTACGAGAAAATGACCTACATTGGAAACATAGAATATACACAGGCCTTAGAGGGTATGGTGCTTCAAAAACAGCGCAGCTAATGAGTGTGTGGGAGCTATCAAAAAAGTTAACTCAACAAAATGTGACTATAAATGCCGTGCATCCAGGCGAGGTAAAAACTGGCATTGGAAGTAATAATGGCTGGTTGTATCGATTTTTTACTAAATATGTTACATCTCGGTTTTTAAAAGATCCTTCAATTGCGGGTAAAGCTATTTATTATCTTGCGGCAGCCCCAGAGCTGAGAAATGTGAGTGGAAAGTACTTTAATTTAACGCACGAAGAAATACCTGCAAAGCATGCTATAGACAGAGTTAAAGGAAAAAGAGTGTATGAAGAATCATTAAACATGATTTCAACGTATATGTAATCCGTGAATGGTTGTAAAGGAGAAAAAATGGAAAACTATGATGCTATTGTTGTTGGAGGAGGAATCGCAGGGCTTACATCGTGTGCATATCTATGTCGTGAAGGATTTAAGGTTCTACTCTGTGAAAAAGAAGATGAAGTTGGAGGCTTAGTAAAATCATTTTATCACAAGGGCTTTACATTTGATTGTGGCATTAGGGCTATAGAGGTTTCAACTGGAGTTCTTTCAATGCTCAAAGACCTTGGAATAACAATTGAATTTTTAGACAATATTGTCACAACGGGTATTGAAGAAAATATGATTGAAGTGGTTAGTGAAGACAGCATTGATGATTATAAAAAAATGCTTAAATATACTTTTCCCAATAATAAAGAAGATATAGAAAATATCATAGCAGAAATAAAACGCATAATGAAATACATGAATAATATGTATGAGGTTGATAATCCTCTTTTTAGAGACTTAAAAAATGATAAAGATTATATTTTTCAAGAATTACTTCCGTGGATGTGGAAATTTTTTAAGAGCTTAAAAAAATGTGATGAGCTACAAATTCCAGTGTATGAATATCTTTTTAAGTATACAAAAAATCCAAAACTTATTGATATGATAGGCCAACATTTTTTTAAGGATAGCTCGGCTTTTTTCGCGTTAAGCTATTTTAACATTCATTGTGACTACATGTATCCAAAGGGTGGGACGGGCACCTTAACGCAAAGCTTAAAAAAATATATTTTAGAGCATGGAGGCGTTATTAAAACTGATACGACTGTATCTTCAGTGTATCCAGCTTATAGTTGTATTGTGGATCAAGCAGGCTCAGAGTATGCATATAAGTCTCTTGTATGGGCATCCGATTCAAAGTTACTGTATCGTTTGAGCGATACGACAGATATACGGAGTAGAGGGCAAATAAGAGTAATTAAAAAACGAAGGCAAGCAATAGAGTCTCTTCGAGGAGGAGATTCAGTTTTAAGCCTTTATGCAATGGTGGATTTGCCACCTGAGTATTTTTCAGACTATTGTTCTGAGCACTGTTTTTATACTCCTGTTAAAGAGGGACTTTTGAGTATGGACTGTGATGAACAATGTGCTCTGAAACTTGAAAAAGAAGCATTACTTTTTTGGTGTAAAGAGTATTTTGAAAAGACAACCTATGAAATATCTATTCCTGTAATGAGAGATGCCTCTCTTGCTCCAAAAGGTAAAACAGGGCTGATCATAAGTACGCTTATGAGTTATGATATTGTAAAACAATTAAAGGTTTTAGGAGCGTATAAAAATTTTAAAGACTATGCGACGCAATTAATAGTTGATATTCTTGAGCGTTCCTTATTTCCGTCTTTGCATGAGTCCATTACGCACACATTTGTTTCTACTCCATTGACTATTCAGCGAATTACAGGTAATTCTGATGGCGCCATTACAGGATGGGCGTTTACAAACAATATAATGCCATGTATTAATAAAACTATTAGTATTGCTCAATCTACAAAAACACCTTTTAAGAATATTTTTCAAGCGGGGCAGTGGGCGTTTAGTCCATCAGGAGTACCAACTGCCATAATTACTGGTAAACTGGCAAGTGATTCTGCACTTAAAGTTTTAAAAAAATCCTTGAAAAAGGAAATAAAAAAAGAAAATGGTGAGTTTATTCAAAGTGTTCCAGCATACGATGGGGGACTTATAAGAAAAGGTGCAATGTATAGGTAATAATATAAAAGTACGAACTAAATTGGTTGGTTGTCGTAAATAAAAGGTAGAGGTTTATTGCAATAAACCTCTACCAAGTTCTTTTGTGTTTTTCTAAATGTTATTGTATAATAGTTTCAACTGCATACATGCTAAAACCTGAATAGCCTGCACCATAGAAAAATGATACTGTTTCACCTGGTTGAACATCCGCTGCTTCAAAGGCGTATACTGAACCGTTATTTAATGCAATAGTTGTTTCAACAGCATTAATAACTGCGTTTGTATAATTTGTTACTGTTCCAGAAAATCCTTCATCTCCATAGTCATAACTTACAACAGTTTGTACGCCATCTTCATTTATCACAAACGAATCAGAAAGCGCTGTTGCATCGTTTACAAGTAATTCACCTTTTTCAAAAAGACCATACCGTGGAGCATTATCAGAATCGATGCTTAGTTTCCAACCATTATTTAGTAAGTCTTGGAATTGTGAATTGCTAAGGTACAGCATAACAGGATCAGAAGCACCTGCAGCAAAAACTACAGTGTCCTCTTTTATCATTGTGTCATGAAACTCAAGGTCACCAGGAGTGCCAAGTACTACACTTGCAATGTTAGCATTTTGCGCAGAAGTAACATTTAATTGAACCATTGAAAGGTCTCCATTTGTAAGATTTCTTACTGTTCCTTCAATTGCACTTTTTTCAGCATCAAGTGTTAAGTCAATTGCAATTCCGTCAATTACCCCTGCCCAAGTTTCAGTTGAAATTACTGGACTTGTTGTAATCTCATTTGAGCCAGATGCAAATACCATACCTGTCATGCTTACTAATGCGAGCATACATACCATTACTGTTTTTCCAATTTGTTTTGTTAATTTCATAATTAACTCCTTTGTTTGTGTCACCGTGTTGGAGACGTATAAATTGAGGCATTTTTCTATAAAACAAAAACAACGTTTTCTTTTTTTATAGCCGATAAACTTTGTTTACCAAACCTCTTTGTTACAACATTCATTGTATGAATATAATCTACACTACACTCATTACATGCTCATAACAGAAGTCTAAACAAAAGGTAAAAAAATATAACACAAATATAAACTCAAAAATTCAAGGGGGCAAAACCAGCTAATTGCGAAGCGCAGTTTTTTCCCCCTTGACCCCCTTTTCCTTGCACGCTTTTTAAACTCACAATCGTAAAAAAAATTACATTACCACTTTACATTAAAATATGCATTAAATAGAAATCTAAGCATTAACTTAAAAATAAAAATCTGCATAATGGATGCTCGACACACAGGTCGAGCCCTACTGGCATTGTAAGGTGTCAACCTATGTGTTGACACCGATGACCAATCTTAGTGGTATACGAAAAGAATCTATAGTGGGATTGAAAAGCGGTAGCCAGCACCCCAGACGGTTTGAATAAATACAGGGTTAGAGCTATCTTTTTCAATTTTTTCTCTTAGGCGATTTATGTGAACTGTAACAGTTGCAATATCCCCAAAAGTATCCTCTCCCCAAATTCTGTCAAACAATTTGTCTCGTGAAAAAACGGTATCGGGGTTTGTTGCCATAAGATACAGAATTTCGTATTCTTTGTGGGCTAGGGAAATTTCTTCTGATTCAATAAATACCCTTCTTGACTTTGGAATAATTCGCATGTTTCCAATTGTTATCTCATTATCTGGCATTTTTTTGTTTTCACCTGTTAACCTATCGTAGTTTGCAATATGACTTTTCACCCTTGCAACAAGCACTGCAGGTGAAAATGGCTTTACAAGATAGTCAACTGCACCAAGAGACAATCCTCTTATGGTATCAATTTCTTCTTTCCTTGCAGTGACAAAAATAATGGGAGTTTGCTTAACTTTCTGTATTTCTTTACAAATTTCAAAGCCTGTTTTGTTTGGGAGCATCACATCGAGAACTATTAAACTATAACTATTCTTAAGTGCAAGTTCTAAACCTTTTTTTCCATCAGTTTCTGTTGTAACATCAAAATCTGATGCCTCTAAATAATCCCTCTGTAAATCTGAAATGAGAGTGTCATCTTCTATAACTAGTACTTTTTTCATATTATCCTTCTATGCGCAATTGTTTTATAAGTGGCAATGTAATTATCATTTTTAAGCCATTATCATTTTGGGCTTCGATTGTACCATTGTGTCCTTCAATAATTTGCTTTGTAATAGCAAGCCCTAGTCCATGCCCTCCTGAA
Source organism: uncultured Treponemataceae bacterium (assembly GCA_964372135.1). Classification (GTDB taxonomy): domain Bacteria; phylum Spirochaetota; class Spirochaetia; order Treponematales; family Treponemataceae; genus CAYJFX01. The sequence continues at coordinate 6,185 of CAYJPS010000116.1, forward strand.
CTCCTATCTCTTGTAGAATCTTCTCTATAAAACCTCAAAAATAATTTTTCAAGAGAAGATTCCTTTACTCCTCTCCCATCGTCAGCAATATTAATTTCAATATTATCTCCATCACCTTTTGTGATGATAGTAATGTGCACTTTTTCATGTGTTCTGTATGCATAACTGTTTTCAATAATATTTAAAAGTACCCTTGAAAACTCCTTAGTATCTAGGCTTACAATAAGTGGAGAATGTATCCTATGGTGAATACTTATATGTATGTTTTTTTGGAGCATCTCGCTTTCACGAATTTCAACAAAGCTATTTATGTACGAAATAATGTCTATTTCTTTTTGCTGGAATAAAAAAGTTTTATTATCGTGCTTAGAAAGGGTTG
>CAYJPS010000117.1:0-6446 GCA_964372135.1 uncultured Treponemataceae bacterium
CAGGATAAAAACTTCCAATCATGTTTTTATAATTTGCAAAATCACATCCTGTTTTTCCGCCAATGGATGCATCAACCATTGCTAAAAGGGTCGTGGGAATAAGTTCTAACTTTGCTCCTCGTTTAAAAATGGAAGACGTAAAGGCTGTCATATCACACACAACACCGCCTCCAATGCCAATAAAGGTGCTAGCGCGTTGCATGTCGGCTTCTAGTGCCTCTGAAACAATTTTTAATATGGTATCGATTGTTTTATATGTTTCACCAGACTGTATCGTCACAACGATACTATCATTCCCAATGTTTTCTAACAAAGATTTTACAGGTGGTAAATTGCACACAGTGTCATCAACAACATAGATTTTTCGAGTGTTGTCGTTTTCTTGTTCTGTTAAAAGTTCAGCAAAAGAATTGTAAAATATAATATTAGTATTTTCAGTTCCTATGTGTAATTGCGGGTAGGGTATGTGTAATGTTTTCATACCCCTATTCTAATATGTTTCGTCATTCATTGCAAGGAAGTCAGCTATAACTTCATCAACTCTTTTTATTTCTCGCTCTAAAATTCGCTCATAATTTAAGTCGCCAGTATTAATTCTAAAAGATTCATCTTCCATGTTTTGTATACCGCTTAAATTTATAAAATAAAACTCTCTTTGATTTGCTTTTTCTGCCCATAGTTTTGCTTCTTTCCAATAATAAAGACCTGCAACATAACAACTTTTTGCCGTTTCTAAGTCGCGAAGATATTCTTCTTTCCAAGGGGCGTCGTAAAAATATGCTACTTGTTTATCCCAATAGCGTCCAAGCCTCATGTGTTGTTCAATAAGTTTTAAGTTTACATGCATCATAAAAAGGTAGCGGTATTTTTCCCAATCTTTTTCGTCATTAATGTGTGTAAGTGCATGTTGTGGATTTGCAAAGTCTGCAGCCACTGCTCTTTCTAGCCAATATATGTTTTCCATTACATCATCGGGGTATTGTTGGTAGTGTACGTGGTATAAATTATAATACTGCTCTTTAAAACTAACAGCAAAAGAACTAAAGAGCAGCATTATAAAAAGGAGGAACAAAGTTGCGAAAAAACATTTTGTAATGCAGCGCAACCTTGTATGAAAAATGAAAAAACTCATACTTAATTATCGGATTTTTTTTTTGTAGTATAAGGAAATTATGATAAATTTAATAAAGGTTCTATGTGAGACCAAACAATATCTAATATAAATTCTTGACTTTGACTTGCGTCAATTCGTACAATTTTCATGTTTGTAAGTCCTTGAGAAATAAGGTTTTCGTATTTTTCAAAAACTTTTATGTATTGCTCATGTGTTTTTTCTAAAAAGTCTTGTTTTTCATAAATCTCTGATTCTCCTCGGTTTTGAGCTCTTTTTAAAGCATCTTGAGGATTAATGTCAAAGTATAATACAAGTTCAGGTAAAGGAAAATTATCATTGAGTTTAGCTGGAAGCTCTATGCCACAAGTAACTCCTTGGTAGGCAAGGTTTGAAAATAAATAGCGATCACATATGCATATTTCACCGTTGTTACATCTTTCAATAATGCCATCATTGGCGTAGAGATGTTCTGCTCTATCTGCTGCAAATAAATGTACTACAGTTGTAGGGTGCGCTTCAATTTCACCTCTAAGGATGCTTCGTAAAAACTGACCTGTTTTTAAATTGGTTGGTTCAGCAGTAAAGAAAAGTTTCTTTTGATTATTTGGTTGGGGTAATGTTGCAAATTTATTCTCTATGGCCTTTAGTTGAGTTGTTTTGCCCGACCCATCTATGCCTTCGAATACAACAAAATTTGAGATGTTTTGCTTTTTTTCTTTTACATACATGTTCTCTTCCCAAAAAAGGCTGCCTTTGCGACCACTGTGTGTTTTTGTTTTAGAGTTATCCTGAATAACCGCTAAAAAATATAATGCGATAATAGTTATTCGCTCTTTCTTTATATCATATCTAATAGTATTTGTACATAACTATTATTGCTTTTTATGCAATCAAAATCAAAAAAATGGCATTTTAACCTATGAAATTATTTGATTTTCTGTTATTATTAACTTGGAAAAGTATGAAAAAATTGGTTTTTACCTACTCATTTAGTATCGTTTTTCTCGTTATATTGTTAGTGGTTATGTCTTTATTGGTGCGTCCTATAATGCGAACTGTTGCAAGTGAATTGGAAAGCGTTCAAAATAGGTATATAGAACTATTAGAAAGCACTTTTGGTGTTTCTTTTTCTTACACTGCTTTATCGCCATCCATTTTTTCAAGCATACGGATGGTTGATATTAAGATTAGCGATAGTGAAAATGAAAGCTCTTTGATTTCTTTAGATTCAATAAAACTGCAGTGGAATATTCTGAAGCTTTTTGGCGACAATCCAACGGATGCTTTAGGTAAGTTGGTAATAACTGGGTTAAAAGCAGATTATAATCATTTACAACATGATGGACTTGTTCAAAAAATCGTGCAGTCACTTCAAACGCTTTCTGATGCGAGTGCTAATCAAGTTCAAGATGAAGAATCTATTGTTATACAAGACGATGATTTTCAAAAAAGACTCATAAAGTTACTAGAGCCTATTTTTTCACTACCCATTGATGTTCAATTAAAAAATGTATCATTATCCTATTTAAATGAATCATTCAAAGTGGAAACCTTTTTTCCAAAAGTCGAAATATATGACCAAAATGCTGAAGGATTTTTGAATCTAGCTATAAATGGTATCGTTACGGTAGAATCGCAGGGTGATGTATCAAATTTAGGTGATTTTTCTACGAGAATTTCAATTAGGGGGCGCTTATCTGAAGTTCTAGATAATAGTTTTGCCCAATTGAGCCTATCTTCATATGAAGAATCAGACTATATAATACCGCGCCTTGATTTTTATACGTCATTTTCAAATAATGTGCTAAGTGCGGTTGCAATGCAAAATGTTTTACCGTTTTCAATAGAGTTTATGTGCGATTTTGCATTAAATCAATTGGATATTACCTTTAACTCTGCAGACTTTGAACCACTTATGTTAATATCTTACCAAGGCGAAAATGAAACTATACAAAATCTCAATAGCACAACGATAAGTGGTGCTTATTCTTTAAACTATAACTGGGATAGTAATCAAATAAAATATGATGCAAGAGGTTCGGCAGAAATACCTGCGAAACTTATTGGAGAATCTATCTTTCTTGATTATTCCATATATGGAGACGAAACAACGCTTTCACTTAGTCACCTTGATGTTTTATCTGATAGCGTTTCGGTAGGATATTCTGGTAGTATAAATATAAAATCTATGATACCAGAAGGTTTGCTTGATATACGTTCAATTACTGTACCTAGTGGTCAAACATTATCAAGTGAAATATATCTAGAGTCTTTAGGTAATGAACTCATTATTTTCTCTCCCCAAGTTCATCTAGGTGAAAAAACATTGACAGCTTTACAGTTAGAAATTGAAAGAATGGGAAATGCCGTTAATTTTAACTTTGAAGTAACAGATTATTCTCGCTCAGAAACGTCTGAACCAGGTCTTATAACCGCAAATGGTAGTTATGAATTTGGAAGTGATCAATTCTTTCAAATGGAAGTATTAAGTGATAGTCTTTTCGTTGCTTCAATAAATGAAATAGCATTATGGTATTTACCGACAGAACAGTCTCAAACATTATCCTTATTAAGTTCGAGTATTGAGCCATACATTCTTTCATTTAACGCATTCTTTTCAACCGACTTTGACTCATATTCGTATAGCTTACCATATGCAATTATTGCAAATACTGTAAGAGACGATGAATTCTTATTGTTCTCTGTTAATGGCAATGAATCTCTTTTTCAAGTTCCAAATTTAAATATGCTTGTCGCAGGACAAGAGATTCAACTTGAAGCAAGTGGGGATTTAGGTGATGGTGAATCAGAAATATTTTTTAACTCATCATTATTTTTTAATTCAATACCGTATGCATTTTCTGGGGCATACATGAAAGATGAATATATTGCTGTGAGTGGAGATTATGATTTAAATATTGTTGTAGATTTTTTTGATGATAGTCGCTTTACTGCTTCTTTGCAAACTCAATCATTCCCAATTTCTCTTAATAACACACTACTTTCTCTTTCGGTAAATACTTCGCTGTTGTATAACTCTTCAGTCGATTGGCTTGCTGATGTTGCTAGTATGAGTATAGAAAACGTTTCTTCTTCTGCCTTATTTCGTCCAACATTAAGCCTTTCTGGAGATGTTGGAGCAGATGGTGCCTTTTTTGACCAAATATCATATTCGGACAACATATCAACGCTTGGTGGAGTTTTGGCTACATCTTGGAACATTAATAGCTCAATACTTGAAAGTCTCACCTTTAATGCATCCCTAGAGGACTTGTATTCCAATGAAAAATATGAATTGAACTTGGAAGCATTTAATCTCTCGGGTGCTGCATTTAGCGAAAATGATTTTTTAGAAAATATGTTTTTTTCAGCAGACGCTTTGATTCAAGATTCCCCATCAAGTCGATTTGCTAATTTTCAAACAGAAGCAAACACAATCAATGCTGAGTTTACTGCACAAGGTTCATTAGAAAACCCCTCTGCTAGCCTTATTGTTGAAAATTCTTCATTTCAAATTGGACCAAACGCTACAGAATTTTCAGGGAATATTTTGCTAGAAGATTTTGCGATAACGGCAAATAATGTTAATGCGCTTTATGGAAATATGAGGTTTCAAAATATTAATGGAAGTGTATCTCTAAGAGATTTTAACGGCAATTTTGAAGGTTTTATTGAAGGACGCCTAGCAGATTCTTCGTACTTTTATGAAAAAACTTTTGCTAGTCCAATACGGCTATCATTAGCTTCCCCACAAATGAGTGATGACACGCCTCTAACTGAAAGATTATTTGTTTTAGACCTTGTGCTTGAAGAAATTAACTCTTCTTTTTTACCACCTATGCAAAATTATACTATAGAGATGATAAGGACACCTGGGCGTTTTGATGTAGAGGCTGGGTTAAATTCAGAATTAACTGCTTACATGCTTGATTCGGGTGAAATAGGTGTAACTGCAACTGAAGGATTTTTTGTGCAGTTTGATGCATATGGAATTTATGATGATTCAGAGCTGACCATGGTTATAGATAATATTTTTGCGGATGCCGAAGATTTTAGTAAACTCGTTGACCTGCCAGTTTTTTCACTTCACTCAGGTATTGCAACTGGATCAGGCACGCTAACAGGTCCAATAAATGATTTACAGATAAACGCTGACCTTAGTGGGACTAATATGGAGATAAGTGTTCCTGATTATGTTAATGAAAGGTTAATATGTGCAGATTTTTCTGTTTCGGTTTCTCAAAATGTGTTTTCTGCTGAGAATGCATATTTTGTAGCTCAAGATACACAAACAGGGGTTGGTCTTTCCGTTGCACTTTCCCTTGAGCAATTAGAGTTTACATATATTTCTCTAGACATTCTAACCTTAAACGAAGAATTTGTACTTGGTAGGTATGCAATGCCATATGGTACATTTGAAGGTCATGCTGAAGTAGATTTAGAAATTTATGTTTCAGATGATATTGTTGAAGTCACTGGGAATATCAATACAAAAGAAATTGAAGCAATTATTTCAATTGTTCCTTTAGAAATAGAGACTCCTACAACACTTGGAGATATTTTTGTAGATTTATTTATTACAGTTGAAAATCAATCGCAGTTATACTTGCCATCAAAAAACAATCCCATAATTCGAGGTCTAGTAAGGCAAGTTGAACCTCTTGTAATTCAAATGGATACACGGTATGCAACTTCATTCATATCGGGTGAGTTTGATATGAGAGGTGGTGAAATTTTATACCTAAATAGAACCTTCTTTGCTAGAGAAGCTAATGCTGTGTTTTATGACAGCTTAGAATCATTTGATCCTCGCTTAACGGTTAGTGCGGAGATACGAGAACGCGATGTAAATGGTGATCCCGTTCGAATAATTCTGTCAGTTGAAAACCAACGATTAAGTGAGTTGGATCCAAGTTTTGAGTCTGTTCCAACTATGAGTGAACAAGATATTATGACTTTGCTTGGACAAATTATTATCGGTCAAACAGAAGATTCCAGCCCTCTTGCCTTATTGGGCGGCCTTGCAGATTATGGAACGCAAGTAGTTGTTTTCAGGGGGATTGAAAACCAAGTGCGAGATTTGTTTAATTTAGATTTATTTTCATTTAGGACAATGTTTTTACAGAATGCAGTAGGATATGCTTTAGATAACTCAAATAATGAAAGTTTAAGCGCTGGCGACTTTTTAGATGGGACCACTGTGTATATTGGTAAGTATTTAAATGAGACACTGTATGCAGATGCAATGTTAAGCTTAATTTTTGATGAAGAACGTCTAGATTTAGGCCTTAGGGGGCTTGTCTTTCAACCCGAATTTGGGTTAGAATTACCT
>CAYJPS010000118.1:0-6294 GCA_964372135.1 uncultured Treponemataceae bacterium
CTTCATCATCGCCAGATTGAAAAGGAATATCAAAGTAATGTAAAAATCGCTTATCTCTTTTTAAGATTGGTAAAATGTCGCGTGGGAAGTGATCTGGATGTATATATAATAGACGCACCCAAAAAACGCCTTGCAGTTTTGAAATATTTTCTAAAAGCCTTGCTAAGGGACTTTTTCCAATATCATCCCAATTAAAGGAGTTTTGCTGCTCTGGAGTAAAATGCTCACTTCCGAATGCAGCCAGGTCTTGTCCAATTAAGTTAAACTCAAATATACCTTCTGAATGTAGAGTTTTAATTTCATTAATAATTGACTCTATTGAACGGCTTCTTAGACTCCCTCTAATAAGTGGAATAGCACAAAAAGAACAATAATTATCGCAACCTTCAGTAATTTTTACATAAGAACTTGCTGGATAGTCGAAGAGATTTGTACGCAACCCATCACATACACCTATCTGGTCGTATGTTGCAACAGGCCTGTTGCCCTTTTCCATTGAATCTACTAAATCATCTATTTTTGATAAATCCCCATTGCCAAAGATACCATCAACTTCGCTTAAATCTGATTCAAAAATATCGGCATATCGCTCAGCCAAACAACCGGCCATGAGTATTTTTGCATTTGGATAACTTTCTCGGGCGGCAATCACTGCATCTAAAGATTCTTTTTTTGCACTTTCAATAAAGCCGCAGGTGTTTACTACGATTAGATTTGCATGTTCGGCATCGGTAACAAGAACCCATCCCTTTTCTTGTAAGCGATGGGTTATAAGTTCTGCATCTACTTGATTTTTTGCACAGCCGTGCAAATCCATGTAAAAATTTTTATTCAATTTCCATTACCACAAGTTTATACTCATTGTCGCCTTCAATAATCCAACGTACATCTTGCGCTGATACCTCACCAGGAAGTCCAACTTCAAGATCATACGATCTACCATCAGCGATTAATTCCATGGTAACGGCATTTGAGTTTGACATCCACATTCGGATGGCATTATTCGCTTGCATAATGAGCTCATCCCCTGCCATAAAAAGAGTTTCTACAGGTTCATTTCTATCCGAAATATAGCGTTGCAAACAAACATCACGGAATGTTGCATTTATAGTAAAAGGATAGGCTCTATTATCTTCTAGAATAACTGTTTGAGAGAGACTTGTTGGAAGCTCTGATGCTAATGCTATTTCTGTTCCCGCATCAAATAGTAAAGCTGCAGATGAATTCTGAGTAGTTAAAAAAGCGCGTATTTCTGCACCTAAAGAAGCATCTGTTTGTGAAATATCTGAAAGGAAAATGACAAAGTCAGCCCCGTCTTGACCATCAATATCAATTTCTAACTCTTCGCCTAGTTCAACGAACTGTAGCCCAAGTGGTGTTTCAAAAGCCAAAGCGTTTAATGTATCTGTAATTTCTAAATCAACCGTTTCTTCTGCTATACGTAGAGTAAGTTTATCGCCTTCATAAAGTCGTTTTTGAAATGGAATAGCAGATAGCGCATATGTTGCACCTTTATTATTTGCGAAATTCATCGCATCTGCTTCTAGTTGCTTTGGGACAATTACTAAAAAATATACAAGAATAATAGTTGCAATACAAACAGCTAGCACACTAGCAGAAATTACAATTATTCTCTTTGTGTAGTTCTTTTTAGGATGTAACAGTGTCACTGGAGTTGGCGTTTCTTGAATAAGCTTTGCATTAAATATTTTTAATATATATGATGAGTCGAGACCTAGATAATCACAATAATTGCGCAAAAAACCGGCAACATAAGTGTTACTTGGGAATACATCAGTTCTTTCATTTTCTAAAGACTCTATAAAAAATCTTGATATAGACGTATCTCTAGAAGCCACTTCAATTGAAATATTCTTCTCTTCTCTTTTTTCTCTTAAAATTGCGCCAAAATTTTCCATCTCTTCCCACTACTCTGATTCTGCAAATAAAAAATCATTAAAAGTACTTCCAGCCGATGGCATGTCAAAAAGAAAGCGCATATCTGGAATATTTTGATTTATTGCATAGTTTGTAAAATCAAATATGTATTCTGTTCCTTCTACTGAAACAGCTTGTACGCGACGTATTAGTAGCGTATCAGGATTAATTGCTAAATTAATTGTTCTAAATCCCTCAGTTGTATTTCGTCTCATTAAAAGCAGCTTTACAACCATTTCTTCGGCCTCAGGCGTGCCGACAGCTTCTGGGTCAAGAGGCATAGCTTCTTGTCCTACTTCATATGAAATTGAATAATATCGTTTCATTAAAGCTAAGCCTTCTGGTGTAGCCAAGCTCATTCCATCTGCAGAAGAACCTTGCCCTTGAACAGTTTGATTTAGAATTACATTAGAGTTTGGCAAGTAAATTGTGAGTTGATTTCCATTAAATACAATGGCTTGCGTTGCTGGTTCTGAAAAATCTATACGTAAAAGATTTGGTTGCTTAAAAGAAACCCGAGCCTTCATTTCATCGCCACTACCTATAGTCACACCCATATCAGCTTCATAATTGCCAATTGCAGAAACATTTTGAGAAACTGATTCAAAAAAATCTGCTGCGGTTAATATGTTTTGAGAAAATGAAAATCCCATGCAGAATAGTAATATAATGGTAGATATTAGTAGTTTTTTTATCATTCACAATCCTCTTGCTAAAGTAATATTATATAAAAAAAGCACGCCTAAGTCAACATAGTAATTAATAAGTAACAATTAATAATTAATAGGGACGTTTTTGGCTATGAAAAAGGTCGCATGTGCTACAAAAAAGTCATTGTAGTGCATGAAAGGGTTTTATGAGTGTAGCCGTACCGTTGTTAATTATTAATAATAATTACCTACTCCCCATACGAAATACAGCTTTGCTCTAGCAATTCAATAAGTGCTTTTCTATCAATATCCATACACACCCTTACATTTGGTTCTTTTGCTCTTGGTACAAGAGCTGCGCTAGGATTATTTTCTATTTGTGTTTTTGGGTTAAAGCGTCTGTCTGCTACAGTCATGCCGGTAGTATAACGTCCTTCAGTTTCCACGGTAACATACATATCCTCTGTTTTAAACATTTCAGGTTGAATAAGATAGGCAATTGCGCAGGCATCATGAACATGACCACCAGGAAACCCGAGTGCAATGTTGTACTTTGAATAAAAACTCATAAGTTCTGCGACAAAGGTTCCTGTTCTCTTACAATTTTTTCTCAAATATTCAACTTCGTCTGGCATTATAAAAGATTTTTCTGTTATATCAAGGCCACACATTACAAGGGGAATACCAGCGTTAAACACTATGTGAGCAGCTTCAGGGTCTACTAAAATATTAAACTCAGCCATAGGAGTTGTGTTACCATTGTTAAGTCCACCGCCCATAATAACAATCTTTTCAATTTTTTCTTTTACATAGGGAAAGGCTCTTAAAAGGGTTGCAATATTTGTTAAGGGTCCAACTGCAACTACTGTAACCTTTGTTTCACTTTCTAAGATAAGCCGCCTTTGTAGCTCCCATGCCGTTTCTTTTTCATAATCAAAATCTGCCTCTTCTAATTCTGGACCATCAAGCCCAGTCGTTCCATGTACTTCACCCGCCGTTCTTAACGTTCTGATTAATGGCCTATCAGCCCCTTTTGCAACTGGAACTCTCCTCTCTAAAAAAGTAAGGACTTTACGCGCATTATTTGCCGTTTTATCAAGTGTTTGATTGCCTGCAACACACGTTACCGCAAGTACGTCGAGTCTTTCGCTTGCAAGCGCAATGACAAGAGCAATTGCATCGTCATGACCTGGGTCACAATCAATTATAATAGGTACTTTTTCTTTATCCATATGTTATCCTTTATATTTTACTAAAACCTATGTAGAGTCATGAATTGTAACAAAAATTTATCAAGTACAACTAATAATGCTGATAAACCAATATATCCAATAGCCAGTACTGCTATCCAAAGAGCAACACCACCAATTCCAAACCTCGTGTAATCCAAAAAGAAATAGGGCACTACATGGCCTTCTGCTCCAAAACGACCGCCAAAAGCGCTAAAAACAAATACAAAAATACAATACGCAAGCGGAATTAGCACCCAATAAGAAATCATTTTAAAAGTAAATAATCCCTTTCGTTGGAATACTATATAATCACCAAAAATCATTAACGGTACTACATAGTGGACATAACTATTTCCTGCCCCTAATATATCAGAATCAGGTGAAATTGTAGGGAGGAGCACAAAGTGAAATACTAAAAAAGTGAGCATTATACACATAACAACCCCACCGTTCATACAAGCCATAACCGCTTCTGTAAGTTTTTTTTGTGAGAATAGTTGAAATAAATATATCAGAGCTGCGACAATACATACTACATTGCTCTGTATCGTGTAGTAAGCAAAAACAATGTAGTTACTTTCAGTCCGCGTTACATTGAGAAAAATACCTAAAATGCTAAACACTATTATAGCAATAAGATACACACTTCTCATTGCTACACACAGTATGGGTGGTTTTTCACTCTCCATAGTAACATCCTTTATTCTTTTTTTTGTTCTACTTCTTCAGCTGAAGGAATAGAGCTTTGCGCTCCTTTTCGTGAAACCGTAATTGAAGAAGCTTTATTTGCATATTGCACAGCATCAAGTAAACCTATTCCTTTCGAAAGCTGTACTGCAAAGGCCGCGGTAAAAGTGTCTCCTGCAGCTGTTGTATCCACTACCTTTGCGGGAGATGCAGGCAATTTTTTTATCCCTGTTTCATCTGAATTAATAAGCAATCCATCTGGGCCTAGTGTAACAATTACTGTTGGGACACCTTTTTTTCTTAGTATTTCACTTCCCTTTGTATAATCATTTATTTCCTGCCCAAGAATTTGGGAAAACTCAGTTTCATTTGGCTTAATAACATCGATATATTTGAAGAGTTCTTCAGGGAACACCTTTGGCACTGGTGCTGGATCTAATATGACAAATTTACCATATTTTTTAGCACATTTTGCAGACTCTATTATTACATCAAGAGGTATTTCCATTTGCATAATAATAATATCTGAACTTTTAATTAAATCTTCATTTAAACGAATATCTTCTATAGATAACTTTCTATTTGCTCCAGGTAAAACAATGATACTATTATTTCCCTGTGCATTCACTGGAATCCAGGCTATGCCTGTCGATGTTTGTTCTTTGACAAGGAGATTAGATACATCAACATGCACAGAGCGGAGGCTCTCTCTTTCAATATCTGCATAAGCGTCATCCCCGACTGCACCAAGCATTGCAACATTTCCCCCAAGTCGTCCAACCGCATATGATTGGTTTGCACCCTTCCCTCCTGCCACGTATTCTACTTCATTTTCTGCAAGTATTGTTTCTCCAGTTACTGGTATATGATCAACCTTCACAACCATATCAACATTAAGACTTCCAATTACTAATATTTTTTTCACTTCTCTTGTCTCCGATTATATTTTAACACACTTTTTTTAATGGCGCTACTATTCTCTTGAGTTTTAAGCAAAAAAAACTCCCCTTGAATAAACAAAGGGAGTTTGAAAGTCAAAAATATTGATTAATATTTTCCGTATAATGGACCATATGTATCACAAGCTCTGTAATCTTGTCCTTCTTTGTCCATACCAAAAGCGTTCCAACTAGCAGGTCTGAAGATTGATTCTTCTTCAACATTATGCATACATACTGGAATTCTAAGCATTGCGCAAAGACTTATTACATCAGCACCAATATGACCGTAGCTTATTGAACCATGGTTTGCACCCCAGTTATTCATTACGTCATACGCAGTTTTGAATGCACCTTTTCCAGTTACCCTAGGAGCAAACCAAGTACATGGCCATGTATAGTCTGTTCTTTTCCATAGTTTATCGGTTACATCGTCTGGAAGTTTTACTGTCCATCCTTCAGCAATTTGCATTACAGGACCTTGGCCATGAATAAGATTTAGGCGAATCATTGTTACAGGCATTTCTGCTTTTGTTGAGAAACGAGACGAATATCCACCACCACGGAAATAACCAAGATTTGCAGCACTCCATGTTGTTGCTTCAAGACAAGCTTTTTGGTCTTTTTCTGTCATTTCCCAGAATGGTTTTAATATAGAGTTACCTTTGTCATCTTTTATTTCACCACAGAAATCAATACAACTTGCTCCTGAATTAATAAGGTGAATAAATCCGCCTGCCTCTTTTGCCTTACCTTCTACATCATAACCTGATGCTTTTTTTATTGCTTCAGGGCTCCAGTATGTTCTAACATCGCTGAACATTTGTGGAGTATTTGTGAGAAGTTTTC
>CAYJPS010000119.1:0-6252 GCA_964372135.1 uncultured Treponemataceae bacterium
TCATGAAAAATATTACGTACACCACGAGAACTCCTTGTGGTGCATGTAAATTTTTTCATTCATAAAACCATTCCTATTAATTATGCATTATTAATTGTTAATTATCCACCTATCGTCTCAATAAACAAGAGCCAATGGTAAATCCTGCGCCAAATGCACAAAGTGCAATGTTGCCTTTGGCTTCTCCTTGGAAAATATTGTCAAGTGCAATAGGAATAGTACAACTTGATGTGTTTCCGTAGTTTGCAATATTTGAATATACCTTTTCTTCTGAAATTTTCATCTTTTTTCGAACAGCATCAATAATACGTTGGTTCGCTTGGTGCGGTACAACAAGATCAATATCGCTTGAAGTAATGCTATTTTCTTCACATGTAAGTCGTAAGCTATCGCTCATTCCTCTTACAGCTGCTAAAAATACTGCAGGTCCATCCATAAAAATTGGGTTGTTTACATCGCGAGGAATTTTTAAAATTGAGCCGTCTTCTGGCAATGATGATGTTTGAGGGCGCTCAATAACTGCTTCTAGTTTAGCATTCTTTGATGAACAAATTATGCTAGCCGTTGCAGCATCAGAGAAAATAGGAGCTGTTCCGATTTCGCCTTCTTGTAATTGAGGGGTTAGCACTTCTGCTGTTATAAGGAGTACTCTTGTATTTGGTTTTGCGTTTACAAAGTCCCATGCCATTTGTAATCCATAAATGTACCCAGAGCATGCTGCACTAAAATCAAATGCCGTTGCAGTACTCATTTTCCCTTCATCTTGAGAAAGTTTGTTTAGAATCATACAAGCGTTTGAGGGGCTAATATTTACAGGGGAGCCTGTTGCACATATAATTGAATCTATGTCAGCTATTGAAAGGTCTAATTTTTTCAAAAGATTTTTTGCGGCAGAAAAACCGAGCGTAACAGCGTCTTCGCCATCTTTTACCCAGTATCGCTCTTTAATTCCATTTTTCTTTTCTGAATTTTCCCAACCGTATTTTGCGTCAAGGTCACTCGATAAAACCTTGTTTGAACCCGTTACATGGGTGAGCCCTGCAATACCGATATCAATGGTTCCAGTTGCGCTTTGGCTTATACTTTTAGGCGTAACTTCTTTCCATGTAATTACAGCTTCTTTTACTATTTCGCGAGTTACTGGTGTAGATGTATCTTGGCTTGATTCTCCTTCCACACTGAAGAGATTTTCTCCCACATCAGCGCTGTCACCCTCTGCAATAAATACTTCGGTGATTTTTCCAGAAACTGGAGAAGCAAACTCAAATGCTGCTTTATTAGCTTCCATGTTTGCAATAATATCGCCTTGCTTGATGGTGTCGCCAATTTTTACTAACCATTCTACAACCGTAACAATTTCATCTGATGGGCTTGTTCCAGAGGCTTTTACTATTGTGTGTTCACTATCAGTGTCTCCACCTTCTTCTTTCCATTCAATGTTACCACCAATCATCTCTACGGCCGTTTCTACTACAGAAGTAACCGAAGGTAATACTTCTAATTGATTTTCGTAGTGGAATGGTACAAAGGTGTCGGCTCTAGAAAGGCGGCGTACAATTGGCTGCTCTAAGCCTGCATTTTTTGAAAAATGCTCTGTTACTGTAGATGCAACTTCTGAAGCAAAACTACAGCTAATATTGTTTTCTTGTACAACAAGAAGTTTTCCAGTCTTTTTAACTGATGACACTACTCCGTCAATATCCCATGGTGAAAGAGATGGAAGGTCTAATACTTCTACTGTTTTTCCACTTTTTTCTATTATTTCTGATGCTGACTCGAGTAATCCTACTGCGTTCCCCCATCCTGCAAGGGTGATATCGTTTCCGCTTGTTACTGTTTCAAGTTTTGTTGGATTTGTACATGCGGTTATCGCGCTGATATCTGTTGCAAGAGCTTTTGCATTTAAGCAATTTTTTGGATAAAAGAAAACGGTAGGTCTATTAGATTCAAAAGCAGTGTTTAATAGCGTTGCTGCTTCTTTTGCATTTGATGGCATGAATACATCAATACCTGGAATTTGCAAAATCATTTGTTCTAATGTGCTTGCATGGAATGGTCCTAATCCTGGACGGTACGCCCCACAGCTTACCATAAAAATTGTTGGGCATTGCCATGCTCCGTTTGTTCTCCAGTACATGTTGCCAACTTCTGAAAATAACTGGTTCATTGCTGGTGGCATAAAGTCGGCAAATTGAAAAAATCCTACTGGTTTTCCACCAACTAAGGCCTTTCCAACACTCACACCAGCGATTGTGGCTTCAGCAAGAGGTGCATTTTGTACTTGGTTAGGGAAGGCTGTACTTAATCCCTTTGTTACGCCAAAAACATCTCCCTTTGGATCTTCAATATCTTCACCAAAAAGACTTACACGATTATCGTTTGCAAGTCTATTCAATAAAACAGCATTGATTGCTTCATTCATAGTAAGCTCATTTGAAGCAGCATATTTTTCTTTTGTTTTATCGTTTAGTGCTATTTCTTTTTTAGCAATAGTATCAAAGTCACAAGGAAGTTTTGCATCATGAACAGCGGTAGGTTCTGCACCTTTAAAAGCTTTTGCTAAATCTTGTGTGACGAGATTTGCTACTTCTTGTTGAATTGTTTCAAGTTGCTCCTTTGAAGCTCCCATTTCGATGAGTTGGTTTTCTAATTTTGGTAAAAGGTCATTATTCTTTGCTGCATGTTCAAGCTCTTCTTTGCTTCTGTACACAGTATGATCATCTGCATTAGTATGACTTGATAATCGTTCAGTTTTTAATACAACAATAGCGGGTACAATGCCCTCTGTTCCAACGGCACGACTTCTCATTCTTTCTACTATTGTTGAAAAACTTTCTTGAAGTCCATAAAAATTTGTGCCATCTAGGCGCTCAAGTGGAACACCGCAAAAGGATTGTTCATCACCTTGTGCCGTTGAAAAAAATGTTTTTCCCTTTGTTTTTGTTGAAATAGCATAGCCATTGTCTTGAACTACAAACAATACTGGTAGGCGATGCATCATTGCAAAAAGAACGGCTTCGTAAAACTCACCTTCTTGAGTCATACCATCGCCTAAACCGCAATATGCAATTGGTTTTTTATCAGAATAGTTTTCATTTCTTTTTAATTCTTGTGCTATACCGCAGGCGTGAAGGGCAGAGTTTGTTACTGGACCTGAAAGACTGAGCATGTTTAATTCTTTATTATGTAAAAAGGCAGACATTTGCCTTCCTGCAGAATCAGACTCTGCCTTGCAAAACATCGTGCTAAAAAAGTCAAATGGTTTTGCTCCGCGAGCAATCATTAAACCCTTGTCGCGGTAGTGGCATGCAAGATAGTCTTCTTTAATAAGTGAAGGATTTAAAGCAATGGTTGCTTCGTGCCCTTTCGTTGGCATGTAAAAAAAGGCTTTTCCTTGTTTTACGTGATTTTCCTCTGTATCTTCTACTTGTCGAATTGTAATTATGGCTTTGTACGCTTCTAAAAGTGATTCTAGCGTTTGTTTCATGGTAACTCCCTTTGTAGTGACTTTATAGGATTTTTCTACAATCCGCGCCACTCTCTATTCTTAGACACTATAGTAATAAAAAGGTTGCATAATTTTTAACTTTTTTAAACAAATTTTGTGATTTTTGTCATTTTGACATAGTATACTGATTTGTCAAACAAGTGTCAATGAAAGATGCCCATAACGGCTATGTTTTTAAAATTAACCATTATTTTTTTCAGACTTTTTAGTTGGCACAAAATTTTGTGCAATGGTTCGTTTATACCCCTTTGACTTTGCGTAGAAAAATCCACAAGTAGAAAAAACTATTGCTCCAATAAAGTTAACACTCATATCCTTCATGGTATCATAAAGGCCAATGTCTAGGTATCCACCGAGTCCAAGAGGCTCCCCGTGGATAAGTATTTCATCTATATCGTTAACTGATATAACGGTGTTCGTTTTGCTTGCATCAAGGGCTACGGAATGAATGCTGTGTATAATGGTATCCTTTTGCATATCTGTCAAAAAGAAATAATCCATTGCATATTCAAAGAATTCCCATATAACTGCAACTGTCATTGAAAAGCAAAATGCGGTTAAGGCCATAAATATTGGCGAAAGTTCAAAGGTGAGTTTTTCATTGTTATTGAGAATAACTACCAAAGAAAAGCCAACAGCAGCTGCTAAAAAGCCGTTTATGGTGTGGAGCATTGTATCCCAGCCATGTATTCTAACATAAAATGCATTGATTTCGCCTAAAATTTCAGCGGCAAAAATAAAACAAAGTATTGTAATTTCTAATGCTGCAGGAAGAGCGATATTTGCTCTCACTTGAATCCAACTTGGAATATAAAAAAGAACTAGTGTTAGCACACAAAAGAACACACTTTCATAGTTTGCCATAAAAAATTGACGAACCATGATGAGAATTACAATTGCACGTAAAATAGTAAACACAATAAACGAACTTTTATGCTCACGAATTTCTTCATTTATTTGCTTCCGCAATTCTCGTTTTGATGTTTTATTCTTTTTTTCTGTGCTCATATGGCTTCCTTAGTATATTATTTTTTATAAGGTATTATATCATATTTTTTACTTGTTTTTATAGCTTTGAACCTCAAAAAACTATTAATTCTTAATTGTACATTATTAATTATTCTGCTATACTATCACTATGAGTACACAATATCAAATAATTCGTTTACAAGAAGAATGCAAAAAAAAGGGGCCACTTTGTACGGGGCTTGATACAGACCCATCGTACCTTCCCCCTGAAGTATTAAAACAATACAATTGTGAAAGCGATGCCGTTTTGGCATATAACTTAGCACTTATTGAAGCTACAAAAGAGTTTTCCTCTTGTTTTAAAGTGCAAGTTGCCTACTATGAAGCAATGGGCTTAGACGGGATGAACTCGTATGCAAAAACGCTAAAAGAGGTGCGAAATGCAAACATTCCTGTTATTGCTGATGTAAAAAGAGGCGATATTGCAGCTACCGCCGGAGCATATGCAAAGGCTCATTTTTCGGGTGATTTTGAAGCAGACATAATTACGATGAATCCATACATGGGCTTTGATACCGTAGAGCCTTTTACAAGCCTTGCATATAAACTTGGTAAAGGAATATTTGTACTTTTGCGTACATCAAACCCTGGAATGACTGACATTGAAAAGCTTGACCTTGCACAGGGCGGGATAGTTATCGATAGAGTTGGAAAAGAGCTTGCTCGCATAAATGAACACTATTCAAATGAAGCTAAAAATCCTTGTGCCGTAGTTGGGGCAGTTGTAGGTTGCACCGAAGAAAGTGATGCCCGTATTATTCGTGACACATACGAAGACATGTTCTTTTTAATTCCAGGTTATGGAGCCCAAGGCGGGGCTGCACGCATCTGTGCAACCTTACTCGACAAGGCTGGTGGCACTGTAAACAATTCTCGTGGAATTTTATGTGCATGGAAAAAAGATGAATCAATTGCAGAAAAAAGAGAAGCGGGAACTTTAACACTAGATGATATTGTACGTTCTGCCCACTATGCTGCAAAATCTTCAAAAGAAGATTTATTAAACGCAAAAGAACTTTTAAAAGGGTAGCTTATGTGCAAAAATCCATCTGTTTTTGCTCTTGCTAGAGTGCAAATTTGTGAAAATATTGCAAATGATGTGTTTAAGCTCGTTATTACAGCGATGTGTCCGACTCCAAAGCCTGGTCAATTTTATATGTTAAGGGCAAGGCCTTCTAAGACACTTCTTTGTCGTCCAATTAGTGTGTATCGCTCTAGCGATATGGGAAGCGGTGTACAAGAGATAGAGTTTTTGATTCTAAAAAAAGGAACGGGAACGGCTGAACTTTGCAATTTGCGAAAAGATGATGAAATTGACCTACTAGGCCCTGTTGGAAATATTTTTGAAATTCCAAAAAGTGGTTCGAGTGTTGCGATAATAGGTGGTGGAATAGGCGTTGCCCCGGTTGCAGGTTTTGCATCGAGCTTAGAAGAAAAAAGCTATGACTTTTTTGCAAGCTTTAAAACGGGAAGCTATGGGCTCGAATATGTAAATGCAAAAAATTTATTCGTTTCAACTGATGACGGAAGCGTTGGCACAAAAGGGATGTTGCCAACAATTTTTAATAGCAGTACACTCAAAGAAAACAAATATGGTGTTGTGTATGCCTGTGGGCCTCATCCAATGCTTGCCTATATTCAAAAAACATGTATAGATGCAGATGTCCAATGTTATCTTAGCTTAGAAAGTAATATGGCCTGTGGTGTAGGGGCTT
>CAYJPS010000120.1:0-6032 GCA_964372135.1 uncultured Treponemataceae bacterium
TGTAAGTCAGCTATGGGAGAATGTACAGGATACGCTTAGGTGGTATATGGAGCATCAGGATAGTATACAGAGTTTTGATGGTGATTTTGAAGAGCTCTTTAATGAATTAGAAGAATATCGGTAAAATAACGCAATTATACAACTGCAAAATTAACCTTGTCAAATATATTGACAAGGTTAATTTTGCGCGATATTATAAGATAACGAGGTGAAATAACATGAATGATAAAGAAAAAAAGCAAAAACAAATAAAACTTCTCCAACAAAATCTATGTAGCATTAGAAAAATTGCTGGATGGACAGCGGAGCAACTTGGAGAAAAAATTGGTTTAACAAAACAAACTATAAGCAATTTGGAAAACAATAAAACCCCTATGACACTAACACAGTATATAGCAATACGAGCAGTTCTCGATTTCGAAATGCAAAACCACCCTAATAAGGAAATATTAGAAAAGGTGCTTTATATCTTAGTAGATAACACAGAGGAAATAGGAGCTGACGATTATGAGAAAATAAAAGAAACCGTTGCGGCGGTATCTTTTTCTGCCACAAGTGGTATAGCAGGGGCAACATTAGGTGCAATGCTTGCAGGTGCTTTGTCAATAGGTGTAGGTGGCTTTATGTTACCAGCTGGAGCAATTATAGGAGCATCAACTGCGTGGTTATCAAAAATATTAAAAAAATAAGGAGAGAGTCAAAATGCTATATTCAAATTCAAAAAAACAGGCAATAGAAATTTTGAAAAAAGCACATGAAAAATATAATTATACACAAAAAAAGTTTAATGAAATGGGCGAAGATTTATACAGAGAGCGTCAAAGGGCAACAGAATTGATTAGTGATATTGAATTCCTGATAAATAGTATTGCCAAGACACCAAAAGAATTTGAAATATTGATTGAGAAAATACATTCAGAGCTGACCGACTTTAAACAAGCTGAAGATTATGCAAGAGAGGCATATGAAACAGCATTAAAAACAGGGAGCGGCCTTGTAGGTGGGGTTGCAGCGGGTGGTGCAATCGCAGCAATGGCACCAACTGCAGCTATGTGGGTGGCAACCACTTTTGGCACAGCATCTACTGGAACAGCCATATCCTCTTTGTCTGGTGCAGTGGCAACTAAAGCGGCTTTAGCATGGCTGGGTGGTGGTGCTTTGAGTGCAGGTGGTGCAGGTGCAGCAGGTGGACAAGCCTTACTTGCATTAGCAGGTCCTATCGGTTGGGGAATTGCTGGTGCAAGTACCGCTTTATCTGTTGGCATTATGGCCCATAAAAATAAAACAATCTCTGTGCAAGCTATGGAGGAGGCTAAAACAGTTACATTAGCTGGTGCGCTCCTCAGAGAATTGTCTGAAAAAATACTAAATCTGCATGGAGCAACACAATTATTACGCAAGAATTTAGGAAATCAGCATCTTGAACTATATTATTTAAGAGGCAGTGATTATTCTACATTAACTTATGAAGAACAAACAGCACTTGGAGCTTTAGCGAATAACACCCTTGCCCTATCGGAGTTAATCAATAAAAGAATAGAATAAACGAGGTGACAAAGATTGAAAACAGTGGTAAAGACAACCCAAGAGCAAGCTGTTGCGGCTTGGATTGATTACTTAAATCAGTTACGCTTGGATGAACTCATTTCCAAGCTAAACACGCAGGATATAAATTTAGAAAGTGCATTAAAGGAACTACAAAACATAAAGGAGTTCATTAGTGACCCAAGCCATATTTTGGGTAGCGATAAATCCAAGCATGGTGAAATTGCTGAGCATATGCAAGTAGGCATTGCAAATGCAAGAAAATTGATTGAGGGTTTGACAGCGGAGTACAGTTTTGATAGCATTGGGCGAACTGCTCCAGCAGACTACTTAAAAAACGGTCAAGAAGTACAAGCGAAATTTTATGTTGGTACAACAGGAAAGAGAACTTTTGATGCGATAAAAGAGCATTTGGAAAAATATCCGAATTTTCTAAAAGATGGTGGAAGCTACGAGATACCAAAAGACCAGCATGAGAAGATTTGCGACATATTAAGCAAACCATCATCACAACTAAGTCGTTCCGAGCAAACTTTAGTAAAAATCATAAGAGAATGGGAAAAAACGACAGGAACGAACTTTCTGGACAAGGTTAAACCCACTGTTATAAATTATGCAGATGCGCAAATCGGTAACGCAGATGAAGTAGTGGGCAAAGAAGAAGATTCGATTAAAGAGAAAGACAAAGAAAAGCGCGATTCTGCACACGAAGCAAGTAAACCTTCATGGAAAGAAGCTGGCAAAGCAACAGCTATTTCGGCAGGAATTGAAGGTGGAGTAAGTTTTTGTTTAGCTGTAAGCAAAAAACTTAAATCTGGTAAAAAATTGAATGAATTTACAGCCGAGGATTGGAAAGAAGTTGGCATTGATACAGGTAAAGGTGGAATAAAAGGCGCAGTCAGAGGCGGAGCAGTATATGGGATGACTAATTTTTCCGCAACCCCCGCTGCAGTTGCATCTTCCTTTGTTACCGCTACATTTGGTGTTTCGTCATTAGCTTACCAGTTACACAAAGGCAAAATCACAAATGAAGAATTTGTAGAGAACTCACAAGTGGTATGCCTTGATGTTACAATCAGTGCAGTTTCCTCTATTTTGGGGCAAGTAGCAATACCTATCCCTATATTAGGAGCTATCATTGGTAATGCTGCCGGAGTGTTGATGTATGGTATTGCCAAAAACAGTTTATCTAAAAAAGAGCAAGATTTAATTCAACAATTCAACGACAATATTGGACTCTTAAATATGAAGTTAGACAAAAGATATTTGGAGTTGGTAGAACAACTAAAAGATGAGTTTGCGAAATTCACATCAGTAGTAGATCTTGCTTTTGATTTAAATGTAAATATTGCATTTGCAGGTTCGATAGATTTAGCAAGATATGTTGGTGTAAGTGAAGAGAAAATTTTACACAACAAAAATAAGATTGATTCTTATTTTGAGAACTAAGATAAATGGAGGAAAAATAATGATTAACCACAAAGATTATGAAGATGATTTTTTAAATGATATGCACGAATATGAATATCAAGAAATGCTTGATAAGGCAGATAATATTGTATTGGGATTCGTTGCATCTACCACAGCTACTGGTGCAGTGCCTATTCCGTTTGCAGATGCACCATTATTGATAGGTCAACAAGTAGCAATGATGGTATCAATCAACAGTGTATTTAAATTTAATATTAGCAAAGATGCGTTAACATCATTGGTAACGGCTGTAATAGGTGTCGGTGGGGCTACGCTACTTGGCAAAACAATAGTATCAAATGCTCTTAAACTTATACCCGGAATCGGCTCGGTTGCAGGCGGTGCTATTTCAGCGGGAACCGCAGGGATTATAACTCTTGCATTAGGTAAGGCATACATACAGGTGTGTAAAGCTATAAAAATGGGGAAATTAAATCAAGATGACCTTACAAAAAAAGAGGGTATTGATTATTTGAAAAAGGAATTTAAAGAACAGCTTAAGAAGAACAAGAAATAGGAGTAAAATTATGGCAAAAAATATTGAACCTAAACTTAGAAAAATCGGGGATTATTTAAAGCTTGATGAAGATACTGTTTTTATTATACCAGAGTATCAACGAGCATACTCTTGGGGTATTGATAACTGCGATAAACTTTGGCAAGATATAAACGATTTCGTCGAAAGTGATAGCAAAGACAGATACTTTTTCGGCACAATAATTGTGAACTGTCAAAAGGAAGACACAGAGCATGGCCTTATAGATGGACAACAAAGAACTACCACTTTTTTGTTACTACTTAAAGCCTTGCTTGTTAGAGTAAATATTGCAATTAATAACACTTCAAGCGATGAAGACTCTGCGAGCCTTTGTCGTGGCTTGCAAGAGCGCAGAAGAAGAATTATGGGGATTCTTTACAAAGCAGAAACCGAAGATATTTCTGACAAAGAAGACCGTGTCAAAGATGCTGAAATTTGTCGTCAAACAACTATTCTAACGAACTACTCAATAAACGAGCAATATAAACAAGAGCTATCAAATATATTACAAGCCACCGATTATGATAGCGCAGAAGCAAGTGCCATAAAATTAAAATATAAGAAAAAAGATAATAGATACTCAAATTTTTTTCGTAATTATAAGTTTTTTTATAATAAAATTTCTGATTTGTCAGATTCGCAGTTAAATAGTATTGCAAAAGCTATAACTGATAATTGTGAAGTTATTGAAATTAAAAGTTGGCAAGTTGAGCAAGCGATCACAATGTTTAATTCGCTAAATTCAGATGGATTGCCCCTTTTTGATTCGGACATTATATCTGCAAAATTATATGCAGAGGCAGAACAAGCAGGACAACAGAAAGCTTTTTCAGAGTTATGGAAAGAATTGAATGAACAAATAATTGATTTAGATGAAATTGGCGTTGTTGATATTAATGCAATTTTGATGCAACATATGTATTATATCCGAACTATTAAAGGAGAAACTGTTAATGATAAGGGTTCAATCAATGTTACAACTCCGGGTTTGAGAAGATACTTCACAGAAGTAAACAAAGAACCTATTAGCAATCCCATAGCAATGTGTAGTAATATGCTTAATTTGGTCAAAATTTGGAAAAAAGTTTCAGGATACTCTTTAATGAAAGTGCTACTAAAATTCAATGAAAATACAAAACTATTTTTAGCGAGCTATTTTTATAGATTTAATGAATATGAAGTAACAGAGGCAAATGTGCATGTAGTTTTTGAATGCATGCTTCGCTTGTTTACAATTCTTGAACTTGTTGACTTCGGCTATTCCAGTAAATATTTCAAAACATTTTTGTTTGGGTTAGAGGTGAAACTTGCCAACAAAAATGTTCCTCTTGAAGAAATAAAAATAGCATTTGATGATCACATTTGTGAAAACTGGACGAAAGATACTATCAAGACTGCAATACAAGATTACGATGGGAATATGCTTGTGTATCTTAACGAATATCTTTTTGCTAAGGAAACTGGAACAAGCTTTATATTTGGTACAAAATATGATATAGAGCATATTATGCCATATAGCGGTAAAAACATCCAAGAGATTAGGAAAGATGCTGGAATTAATGATGAGGATGAATTTTTTGGCATAGTTAATAAATTAGGTAACAAAATTTTGCTCGAAGAAAAAATCAATAGGTCGATTGGGAATGAATGGTTTAGAACTAAAGTTTCAACAAAACTCGAAAATAAAACCGGCTACATAGATAGTTCTTACCCTATCGCTTGTGCATTAGTCTCTACATATCAAAATGTAGTCAAGCCGTACTGGACAAAAGATGATATTTTAAATTCCACAGAAAAAGCAAGCAATAGAATTGTTAGATTTATATTTGATGAGTGAGTATGATAATGATTTGTTTTATATAGCAAAGGCCTTGACGCCAAACTTCTTTTGCGCTATGATTATCATGTCAAGCGACAAAACATCATAAACAGGTGCTTCAAGGAAAACGAGGATTGAAGCAAATAACGCACCTTTTTGGAAAGGAGCGTTTATGAAATCCTATCTGGAATTCTCGGACAAAGAAATAGAAACCTTTGCACGAAGATTACTTCCCGAAATCAAAAAGTATTTTGCAAATGAGGAAGTACAAAAAGAATTCTCAGAGTGGAAAGCAAAGAACTTAGAAAACAAAGTTAAATCTGAGGATTAAAAACTGCCCTGTAACCGTTAGTGGTTACAGGGCAAAAGTTTTGTTAGAGCCGTATTCTTATCATAAACCCATAAGGCAAAATATAATAGTTCGTATTTGGGTCAGTGCAGTGTGCCAGAAAATCCAGTGTTTAAGCCGTTTTTTGACGGATTAAGCACTTTTTATATTCTTATGTATAAATAAAAGTCAGTGTGTTTTTTCATTTTTACACTGACTTTTTTTTATTGTTTTTTGCAAACAAGAATTTGTTTTTTTACCAATTTTGCAAACAAAACATGATGTTTTGCAAACATGATTTTATAGAAAACTGGTACTTGCAAACGATTTTG
>CAYJPS010000121.1:0-6008 GCA_964372135.1 uncultured Treponemataceae bacterium
TCAAAGGGACAAACTTTTCCGTGAGTCTTAAAAGAGCTACTATCAACTGTCCAAGTACATTCCGTGTCAATTATTACAAAGTCTGCCTTCATTCCTTTTTTCAAAGCACCTCTATCAGTTATGCCCAAAATGTTTGCAGGATTTTTTGACAGCAAAGAAGAAAGTTTTGATAGTGTTATTTTCTTTGTATTCACAAGTTCTGTATAGCTAACTGCAAAGGCTGTTTCAAGCCCCGAAAAGCCAGGAGCGCCAGAATCTTTATCGGCCATTGTGTGTGGTGCATGATCTGTTGCAATTACATCACAGGTGCCATCTACAAGGGCCTCAATAAGTGCATTTTTATCTATTGTGTTTCTTATTGGCGGGTTTACAATGTAGCGCAAAAATCCTTCATCATCACTTGAAAGCGCAAAATGGTGTGGTGCTATTTCACAAGTTAAAGAGACTTTGCTTTCTTTTTTCCATCTTCTAATACAGTCTATTGTTTTTTTTGTACTAGCATGTGCAATGTGAACTTTGCACTGTGCTTTTTCTGCAATGGCAATATTTCGCTCCGTAGCAATGTCTTCTGCCAAAGCCAAAAAATCATTTGCACTTTTAAAAAGTTCATCCACTTTTTTTACATCCACAGAAGAAGAGTCCAAACTTGCCCAGTCTTTTGAAGAGAATTCTTTTAGCATATTTACAGCTTCGTTTCGCAAAGCTTTTGCGCTCTCGGTCAGAGATGAGTCCTCGCTATGACAGCTTACCACAATATTATTTTTTGCGCATTTTTCCATAGCTTCTAGCATTACGGCAGAACTTGCTACATCCTTACCATCTTCTGTCACTAATGGAAAGTCTTGCAGAGAATCAAGGTGAGTTGTGTCTAATCCACCAAAGCCCTTTGTAAGACTCAACGATTGAATAACATTTGCCATATTATACTCTGAACAAGCATCCTGAATACTTCTTGCAAGGTGTGCATCAGACATTACAGGATTTGTGTTTGGCATTGCAACAAGCGTTCCATAGCCACCTGCAACAGAAGCTTGTAAAAAGCTTTCAATAGTTTCTTTTGCTTCTTGCCCAGGGTTTCGAAGGTGCGTATGCATATCTATAAAAGACGGCATTATCACCTTGTTTTGAACATCAATTTTTTCAATACCTTCGTCGTTAAGATAGGGTGAAGAATCTCCTAAAACAACATCTACAATACAACCATCTTCTATTAAAAGAGATCCATTTGTGTCAGTATTTGCATCTACTAAACGGGCATTGAAAAAAAGTGTTTTCATTATAATGTGTCTCCAGCTGATGAGTATTGTTCGTCGCAATATTCGCAGGCGTACTTCTTTTTCTTTTTATCGATAAGCTTAAAAATTTGTGGTACATAGCTTTCAGTACTGGTTATACAGCGGGGATTTTTACACTTAATAACATTTTCAACCCTATCTGGGAGCTTAAGCGTAATTTTTCTAGTGATTTTTTCATTTTCTATAACATTCACAGTGATATCTGGATCAATAAAACCTAGTACTGAATAATCAATATTAATAATGTTGTCAATTTTTATAATATCTTTTTTTTCAAGTGTCTTTGATGTTACATTCAATATAAGAGCAACAGAATATGGAGCCTTATCTAAGCCAAGCCACGAAAAAATCTTATGGCCTGTTCCAGCTTTTATATGGTCAATTACTAACCCATCTTTTATTGTATCTACGTTTAACATACTATCTATACTCCCTTTTTAGATTGCACCTGTAAGTTTTGCTAACAATGCCATTCTAGCATACATACCATACTTCACTTGTGGAAAGTATGCAGCTCTTGGATCTGAGTCAACTTCAGGGGATATTTCATTTACACGTGGAAGTGGGTGAAGTACAATCATGTTGTCTTTTGCAAGCTTCATTTTTTCTTTGTCCAAAATGTAACTATCCTTTAAGCGAACGTAATCCTGCTCATTAAAAAATCGCTCTTTTTGAACGCGAGTCATGTATAAAATATCAAGGTCTCCCATAACATCTTCTAATCTTTCATTTGTAGTATATTCAATTCCTGCAGGTTTTAATACTTGTGAAATAATGTAAGAAGGAATAGAAAGCTCTTCTGGGCTAATAAGAACAAAACGATTTTTGGGATATCGGCTCATAGCCTTTACAAGAGAGTGCACTGTACGACCAAATTTTAAGTCCCCACACACACCAACGGTATGCCCTTCAAAAGTTCCCTTGCAAGCTCGTATGGTTAAAAGGTCTGTAAGCGTTTGTGTTGGATGGTGATGCCCTCCATCACCTGCGTTAATTACAGGAACATCTGAAAACTGAGAAGCCAAAAGAGCAGAGCCTTCTTTTGGGTTACGCATCGCGATAACATCGGAATATGCACTCACGGTTCGAATAGTATCGGCCAAGGATTCACCTTTAGATGTGGAACTAGCTGAAGAATCTGCAAACCCTAAAAACCCACCGCCCAAACGGAGCATTGCAGCTTCAAAAGAAAGCCTCGTTCTAGTGCTTGGCTCAAAAAAAAGTGTGGCGAGAATTTTTCCTCGACACACGTCCATATAAGATTTTGGGTCTACAATCATTTTTTCGCCCAAGCTACAAATTTCATCAATTTCTGCAGTTGTTAAATCTGCAGGTTCTATCAAATGCCGCCCTTGTAACATTCTCGCCCCCATTTAGATAATTAATAATGGTGATAGTATAGCACAGAAGCAAGGCATTTGTCTATAAAAGAAATCTTAAAATCATCTCTGTTCCCTTTTCATTTTTTACAGGGCTTTTTGCTGTAATGGTTCCACCTAAACTTGTAACAAGGGCTTTGGCAATTTCAAGGCCTAAACCACTTCCATCACCTTGTAAGCCTTGCTCTTGAGATACACTTCGAGTGCGAGCTTCATCTGCCCTGTAAAATCTATCAAAAATGTGCTCTAAATCCTTTTCTTTTATTCCCTTTCCATTATCAATAACAGAAATTTCTATGCTGCTTTTTGCGCTTTTTACAACTATTTTAATACTAGGTTTTTCATCACTGTAGCGAACTGAATTTGAAATTAAGATTATCAAAACCTGACGCAGCATTGCTTCATTTGTAGTAAAAACGAGCCCATCCATGCAATTGAGTGAAAAGTCTGCTTCTGCCCAACTTTTACAATCCTCTAAAAGACCATGTAAAAAGCTTTTTACATCAATGTCACTTTTTTCAATACTTTCAGTATAGCTCTCCAAACGAGACAACTGCAAAAGGTTTTTAATAATATTTTCCATATGCTTACTTTCAGAAAGTATAGCCCCGATTGATTTATCTAATTGTGCCTTATCATCCTTTCCCCACCTGCGAAGAATATTGGCGTTGCCCAAAATAACCGAAAGAGGTGTTTTTAGTTCGTGCGAAACATCGGAGGTAAATTTCTTTTCTCGCAAATAATCATTATGCAAACGATCAAACAATTCATTAAAGGTTTCGGCAAGGGTATCAAATTCATCTTTTGTTCCGCTCGATTCTAAGCGCCTGTCATTATGTTCAAAGCTAATTTTTTTAGCTTCTTCGGTCATTTTTGTAACGGGGTGCAATGTGCGTGCGGTCATAAAGCGAGCAAGTATAAATGAAATAAGTATACCCGGAATAAGAACAAGAATAAGAACAATAGGTACTTCATCTAAAAAAGATGAAAGGGTATCTAGGTCGGTATTTATTGCCGTTTGTATTATGTAGCCATCGGCTTCTAGGGTATAATACAAAAGCTCTAAATCACCGTCTAAAAAATAATCCTTTTCTTTATAAAACAGAACCCTTCCGTTAGAGGTTTCTAAAACAGGCAGCAAAGGATCATTGGTAGAAAGAACACTCACATCACTCCCATTTTTGGTATACACAGAAAAAAGCATGTACCACGGAATACTCACATCGGTTTCAAAGCGGGCTATAACAAAGCCCGTATCTTCAAGTGTTTGTTGAATATTTAGAGCAGCGTCTATTATCTCATTTTGATTTTGAGTATTGAGATTCCGCCGTATTAAAATAAGTGAGAACGCAGAAAAAGCAAGCATAAGAACAGCAATTAAAACGGAAAAAGAAATTGAAAGTTTAAGTACAACGCTCGCTTTTTTCATTTTGCGGTATCTCGTATTGTGTAGCCCATTCCACGAACAGTAGAGATGTATTCCTCGCCAGCTTTATCATCTATTTTACTTCGAAGATAGCGAATATACACATCAACCGAGTTTTCTTCAACATAATGGTCTTTTCCCCACACTACATCAATGATGTCTGAGCGTGAAAGCACTGTGTTTTTATTCTCCACCAACAATTTTAAAAGTAAGAACTCTGTTTTAGATAAAAGAATTGCTTCACCTGCAAGATTTGCTTCAAGTGAAGCAGGGTTTAATTGTAAAGAACGAACCGATAGAGCTGGCTTTACTCGCCGTAACACCGATTGCATCCTTGCCAAAAGCTCTTCTATTTCAAATGGTTTTGTTACATAGTCATCGGCCCCAACATTTAAACCATTTACCTTGTCATAGGTTTCGCCCCGTGCGGTAAGCATTATAACAGGAAGAGATGACGTTTTTCGTATTCGCCGTAACACTTCAACACCGTTTAATTCGGGAAGCATAATATCCAAAAGAATAATATCAAACACATTTTCTTCAAACATTTCTAACGCTTCACGCCCTGTTTCTGCAAGCAAAACAGAAAAACCTTCGTATTCAAGTTCTGCTTTTAAAAAATCAGAAACACCCTTATCATCTTCTACAATTAATACTCTTTCCATGTTCCATCCTCTTCATACTCATATATTTTTGATGGTTCTATATTTTCAAAAAATTGTTTATGTAGTGGCCCTTTACCAAAACTTTCAACTCCTTCAAGCGAAAAAGAAAAGTTTTCTCTATCGGGCGGGGTTTTTAGAACAACTACTATTTTAACTCTGTCGGCCGTTCTATTATAGGTATAGGTAATACTCTCTATATTTTCCCTTCGCCTATCCAAAAAAGGTCTGTTTTCAATAGTTTTTGGATTAACAGGCCCATTAAAATGTATATCAATTTCTAGTATATTATCTTTCAATGTATAGTGAATTTTTTTTACAAAAAAACTTTGTGGTTGCATTTCGTTAGCAGGTGGCATTCTTCTTCCGTGAGGAAAACCTCTTCTTTCTTGTGGTAAATGAGGCGGTGGCACATTATCTTGTGCAAAAAGGCCTTCAAGGGCGAAGAACGCAAAGAGAAAAATGCTTATAAACGCTATCAGTTTCTTTTTCATGAACCTAGTATACAATATATTATAGCACTTTTACCTTAAAACAACATTAAAATTCTTTAAGAAAGTTTTAAATTGTTTCTAAGGCTTTTTAAATCTCTATGCACTACATTTAATGCATACAACAAGCGAATGATCGCTTACAAAAATTACTGTTACAAATATGGAGGTAACAAACATGAATGTAAAAACAATATGTATCGGATTATTGTTATTAGTAGCTTCTTCTATAGGGTTAATCGCACAAGGCGGAAACGATGAAACACCACAAAGGGATAATTCTAGTGGTGAAATGCATGAAAGAGATAACCAACGAGGACGTGGCCAACAGGGACGCAATACTAACAGAAACCAAGGAACAGCGGGAGAAATTACATCGATTGATGTAAATGCAAAAACATTTGACATTGAAGTAAAAAACAATGCAACTATAACCGTTTCAATTGATGACGACACAAAGCTTGTATATGCCGACGATGCACAAGATTTACTTGATAACACCGAATCACGCGGAAGACAAAGAGACCTTCGAGATAGCATTGATACAGAAGGTATGACAGATGAAGAAATAAGACAAGCCATGTTTGATGCAAATGAAGAAAGAATAGCAGAAATGGGAAAAGCAATAGAAGCTATTGCAATTGATTTTTCAGACCTTGCAGAAGGCAATACAGTTAGAGTGCAACTGTCTCCTTCAGGCGATAATGTAGCAAGATTGATTATTGTAGATTAAGACTGATAACCGTGTAGAGGTT
>CAYJPS010000122.1:0-5983 GCA_964372135.1 uncultured Treponemataceae bacterium
ACAATGACACTAATGAAATCATAAAGTATGAAGCACTGATGCGTGTGCAAGATAAGGACGGAAAAATATACCCGCCTGGAATGTTTTTAGAAGCTTCGAAAACTCTAAAGCTTTATTTACAACTTAGTAAAACAATGCTTGATAAAGCAATGAAAGATTTTGAACATAAAGAAAGTGAACTAAGCCTCAATGTATCACTTTTTGATATCCAATCGAAAGATTTTAAAGAGTGGTTTATTGAACGGGTAAAACAGCACCCAGATCCTTCAAAAATTATTATAGAATTTGTTGAAACTGAAAACTACAATGATGAAAAAGAACTTGAAATATTTTTAGCTGCTGCACGCGACATAGGGTGTAAAATAGCAATTGATGATTTTGGAGTGGGTTTTGCAACCTATACTTCAATAATGTCTTTGCGCCCCGATATCATTAAAATTGATGGGGATATTATAAAAAATCTTGCAACATCAAAAGAAAGCAAACTTATTGTTGATGCTATTTGTTATATGGCTCGTTTAATTGGAGCATACATTACAGCAGAGTTTGTAGAAAATGCAGAAATACAAAAAATACTTGAAGAGAATAATGTACATTATTCACAAGGCTATCATTTTGCAAAGCCAGAGGCTTTTGATAATTTGACTATTATATAAATTATTTTTTACAAAAAAGAACCATTGTGCGAGCCTTGTGATTATATGGCGATTTGTCAAAGTCGCCATACACATCTACGCTTTTGTATCCACATGTTAAAAGAACATCGCGTAACTCAACCGCAGAATAAAGTCTTTGTACAAACTCGTGTGTGAGCTTTTCTCCAGTTTTGTTATCTATCAAAGTCCAATTTGAGCGAAGCCCTTCCCAAGCACCATCAATGGTAAACTTTGTTAATACTGTTTTTCCAGCCCTCTCAAACCACTCCCCTTCGGTAAAGTCTTTTACTGCAATTTCACGAGAGAGGCATTCCATAACAAAACAACCGCCATCTTTTACCGTATCTGCAATACGGCGTAAAATAAGCTCATCATCTTTTCTATTATCACAGTAACCAAAAGAAGTGTATAGATTGACAGCACAATCATACTTTTTTTCACTTTGAAACTCGCGCAAATCTGCTTGAATAAGCGCAATGGGCACCTCTTCATCATCGGCACTTTCTTGGGCGGTATCTAAAAAAGGTTTTATAAGGTCTACGCCAGTTACATCTAAGCCTAATAGGGCAAAATCTATGCTTATTCGCCCAGGACCACATCCAGCATCGAGTAATGAGTCTCCTATTTGTAAGCCAGCCAAGTCTTTAATTTGACTTGCTACTGTATAGGCCTCTGCCCAACGTTGCTCGTCAAACATTATTGGGCCAAAATTGAGCCAAAAATCATCCTTTTCAAACCACTCTTTGCCGCCCAATTTACACTCTCTCCTTTTGCGATTTCGATACTGCATTTCGTTCAATAAGAACTAAAACTACTAGTGCTAGTAAAAAACTTGGAACAATAAAAAAGCTCTTGCCAAGCCCTACTGCATCACCAATAAAGCCCATTATAAACGAAGCAAGGCCAAATCCTGGCACACCTGCACATGACATCAATATAAAAGCAGCCGTTGCATCTATTTGAGGAATTCTATCTACTGCATACGATTGAATTGATGGCCAAAAACATGCGATACTCATACCTGCTAAAAAGAGTACTACAAAAAACACTACAACCGTTTCAACAAAGGGAATAGCAAAGGCAACAAGGCATCCAAAAGAAGCAGAAATAAGAATAAAACGTCGCAAGTATTTTTGCCCAACTAGCATCCCGCCGAGCAAGCGAATAGTCATCATGCCAGCGGCAAAGCAAGCAGTGCCAAAGCCACCCATGCGCGGATTTGCGGCAAAATTTACTTGAATATAACTTGCACTCCAAAAGGTAAACGCTCCTTCTGCCCCACCAGCAAAAACCATCATGGCGCAAAAAACCCAAAATCGTTTTACTTTCATGCAATCTCGGTACTGTGCCACAACTTGTTTTATTGTTAGACCACCTTGCGTAGAATCTTGCTTTCGCAAAAACCACATTGCAATACCAACTACAAACGAAAATACCGCCAAAGATGCAATAATAGTTCTCCATGATACACCACGGGTAAGAAGGTCTCCTGCCAAAATGACTGTTGTTAATACGCCTACAGACCAAAAAGCATTAGTTATATTTAAATACCTACCAGAATCTCCTGGGTGAGTGTCTGCAACCAAAGGATTTATAAGGCCTTCTAAAATACCAGATGCAAGACCGAGAATAACCGTTGCTGCCAAAATTGCAGAATAAGACGGAGCGATTGCATATACTACATAGCCAATGCTTAAACCGAAAAGGCCCATTGTTAAAGAACGAACCTTTCCCACTTTTGCCGCCATAAAGCCACCAAAAAACAAGGAAACAAAAATAAGCATTGAACGAACACCCTCAATGCCTCCACCAGCAGAAAGAGAAAAGTTTAACTCCTCGGACATAGCGAGCAAGCAAATTGGAGTGACAGTTGCGCTTCCCGCATATAAAAGCATACAGGCTATTGCACCATAATCAAGTGGTTTTAACTTTATATTCATAGAAGCAGAATACTTTATATTGCAAAAAAGTTCAATGCACGTTATAATAAAAGTAAGAGAAAACGGATAAAAAAGTTGTTACTATTCACGGTCAGGAATAATTGAGATATATAAAAGCTAATAGACGGGATAAGTCAGCAAAATCGCGGTGGCTCGCTATGCGCCCAAGCGATTTTGTGCCTCTATCCCCTAATCGCTTTTATAAAACAGGATGAATATACCGTGAATAGATTGTGAAGAGAGACTGTAATTTATAATGGAAACTATTCACGTTCGATACTGTAATTTTGAAATCGACCGTGAATAGTAATTAAAAATTAAGACTGTTTTCCCCGCAAGCGGTGAGCTTTCAATCAGAAAAGCTGATTTTTGCAAGGGAAAAAATAGTAAAACAGTCAAAAAAGAAGGTACATATGAAAAAAACGGTATATGTCATAGGGCATAGAAATCCCGATACTGATTCAGTTGTGTCGGCTGCAGCATACGCACATTTAAAACAAGAATTGGGACTTACAGGGTGTAAGGCAGCAAGGGCTGGTAAAATGTCGCCCCAAACTGAGTATATTTTTAATAGATTTAAAGTTCCAAACCCAGAATACTTACCTGATCTTTTGCCAAAAGTTCAGTACTATATGCAACAAGGCTGCGACACCGTAGATGAAGGTACATCTCTTTGGGCTGCGGTTGCAAAAATGGAAACAAGTCAATCAAAAGTACTTCCAGTAATCGATAAAAATGGAACATACAAATCTCTTTTACATTACAATGCCTTTGCGCAAAATGTTCTAAAACTTTTAAACCCCGAAAAAGAAGCAGCTGTTACCACCAGCATTAAACTCATTCATGAAACATTAAATGCGCAACCGCTCATATTAAAAAATGAAGAAGAGCTTTTTAAATGCACTATTTTAGTCGGAGCTGCCGAGTTTTCAACATTCAAAACACTGCTTGATGAAAGAAAAAGTGAAAATGTGGTGGTAATTACGGGCGATAGAGAAGATGTGCAAGAATATTGTATAGATTCTGGTATTAAAGCACTCGTAATCACTTCAGGGTTTGTTATCAATAAAACACTTCGAGAAAAAGCGGAAAAAAAAGGTGTTTCAGTACTTATTAGCCCTTACGATACATCCGCTACGGCAATGCTCAGCGTGTATTCAACAGCAGTCTCTGTAATGGCAGATAAAGATTTAAAACCTGTAAAAGCACTTGATACTGTTCGAAAAATACAAGGACTTTTGCAATCATCCCCAAGTCGATGCCTACCTGTCATTAATGATGAAGGAAATGTAATAGGTACACTTTCAGAAAGTGACCTTTTGCAAGAAGCAAACATCGAAGTAATTTTGGTAGACCATAACGAAGTTACACAAGCAGTAGATGGAATTGAAAACTATATCATTCAAGAAGTAATCGACCACCATAGACTCGGAAACCTTTCTACAAAGTACCCTATCACGTTTATTAATAAGCCAGTTGGTGCAACATCAACAATTATTACAAACCTGTACAGAGAAAACAGAATATCAATTCCTAGAGAAATTGCATGCATTTTGCTCAGCGCAATATTGTCAGATACACTCATACTCCAGTCGTCTACTACAACAGACATAGACAGAGAAACAGCAGAATACCTTTCAAATATTACAAACCTTGATATTCAAGAACTTGGACAAGACATTGTAATGGCAGCAAGTAGAATTGGCGGGCGTAGTGCAAGCGAAGTAATTCACCAAGACATGAAAGAATACTCTGAAAGAACATTCAAGTTCACGGTAAGCCAAATTGAAGTAGACAGCATGGATGAAATTCTTAAACGTAAAGAAGAGTTTTTATCTGAACTTGAAATTGAGCGCCGTAGCCAAAAATTACTGTTCTGCGCAATGATGGTGACAGACATAACACAGCTTACCAGTATTTTGCTTGTAGCAGCAGAAAAGGCTTTTATGCAACACATAAACTTCCCTCTCCAAGAAGACTCTGTATATATTGTAAACGACATAGTTTCGCGTAAAAAGCAATTAGTACCATTGTTAAGCGAACAAATTGAAAACTTCGATGCGTAAGTTTTAGGGCGTTACCCCGCAAGCGGGGTCGGACTCTGCGGGGTTTCATTCGTTCTAGTAGTGGTTTGCCGCGAGCAAACCACTACTAGAACGAACCGCTACGCGGCCCCTACGATTCCTAACGCATAAAAAAAGGGCCTGCACAACGTGCAGGCCCTAAAAATGAGGAAAGTTATAAAATTTAGAATCTATAAGTCAATTGTATAGTTGTGAAGTTATCTAAATCGAAAACATCACTGTCTGAACTAAAGTCCATGTTTAAATCAAATGTTACATCTTCTCCAAACATAAACCCACAACCAAGCATTGCTCCAAAAGTAGAATCTGAATCATAATCGTATCCAGGAAGTTCAGCTCCATTTGTTGTCACAACCGTATGAGGATTTGTTTTCCAATCAAAGGTATAAACAAGCCCAGCTCTAAGCTCAAAAAATTCTTTTGGCCTAATAGCAAGACCAACATTAGCACCAACTTGAGGGTTAATGTAATTGTTTTTTACCGTAGTTTTATCTACAACAGAGGTTGAACTTACTTGTCCGTCTACCGTTGTAATAGTTGTTGATGTTGTTGTAACACCGGCAACTTTTCGCTGATACCCTACTTGCACTCTCGGTTCAACTATAAAATCAATTTTGTTTTCCCATGTTTGCCATTCAAAGCGTGGTTTAAGAAAGATACCTACAGAAAAATCTGCTCTTTCTGAAAAAAGAGTTTCGTCTACGGTTTCTGCTTCATCGCTCGCAGTAATATCGCTGCCTTCTTTTCTTATAACAGTAATTTTTTCATCTTCTGGATTGTACACGTCTACCGAAACCATAAGACCTGTATCAAATTTTTCTAATGGTTCCATTAACTCAGAAAGAAACGCCAATGGACCAAACCTTGTTAAAATTTCTACAGATGGATTAGTATACAATGTAATTGCATCTTCACCACGAGCAGTAAAATCTTTTACATGTGTATTTGTAGTTACGTTGGGAGCTAAAAGGGCATCCATTGTAAAAGTTTCTGTTTTTGAATTTTTAAACACAAGGCCAAGAGGAATATTAAGCTGTAAAAAGTTTGTTAAGTTATGACCATAGCCCAATTCATGTTGCCAGTAAGAGCCTGTTGCATCTACTTCATGGCTAATAATATCTTCGTTTGAATCAACTACAACACCTCTTTCAAAGGTATTTGTGTTTGTGCCAAGTCTTTTAATTGCATACGAAAAAGAAAGGTCTGTCCATCTTACAACGGCTTTTACGGCAAAGTTTGACTCTTCAATTGTTTCTTTTTTTGTAAACACAGTGCCAAGTGGAAGATCTTGAGTATTAACCGT
>CAYJPS010000123.1:0-5706 GCA_964372135.1 uncultured Treponemataceae bacterium
GCGGAATGCCGATACCAAAAACCGGTGGCTTACCACTTGCCGACGACTCAATATTTCACATGACTTCAAACACACCTAAGCAATGCTAAAAAGGCTGAAAATCATGTTAATTAATGTTTTAAAAGCAATGTGCTTATTTCTAAGTCTTATTCGTCAATAGGGGTAGACCCTAGTTCAACATTGCCAGCCTCATACTCTGCGAGTATTCGGTCTTGTAGTTCATTTCTGAACTCAGGAGTAATTGGGTGTGCTACATCCTTATAATCTCCTGCACTTGTTTTACGGCTTGGCATCGCAATAAACAAACCTGTTTTTCCCTCAATGATCTTAACATTGTGCACTACAAAACAATCATCAAATGTGACAGTAACATAAGCCTTTAATTTACCATCAGCGACCATCTGCCTAATACGAATTTCGGTAATTTGCATAATCACACCTCACTTAGCTCAGTTTCAAAGCCATTGCATAGCGTTTGCCATGCATTGCATTGCACTTTAATTGACAACACCTCTTGTTATCAACTCTGTATAGAATAAGCACGTGCTAAAACACATGTCCACTCTACGCTTAATTTAGTGTAGGCTCTCTTTGCTTCCTCTCCATTACCAAAAACACCGTAAACAGCTGCTCCTGACCCGCTCATCTGTGAAAACTCAGCGCCGTGATAGTTTAAGCAGTCAAGCGCTTTTCCTATACAGGCATACTGTTTTACAAGCAAATCAGTAAAACTATTATCAAAACTCCAGTCATTTATTGGCTTCAAGTAAACATCCTCTAACGTAACCAAATCAATAAACTGTGGCGTTTCTCTTTTACGTTCTTGTTCATCAAAATATCGAAACGCATCTTTTGTAGAACTATGTATATTAGGCATAATTACCACAAAATATAAATCATCTCTCGATATAATTTGTCGAACAAACTCACCTCGACCTGTTACAACAGCTGCACCACCGACTAAAAAGAATGGAACATCACTGCCCACTTTTAAGGCAATGTCGGC
The DNA here is from genome assembly GCA_964372135.1 of uncultured Treponemataceae bacterium. Taxonomy (GTDB): domain Bacteria; phylum Spirochaetota; class Spirochaetia; order Treponematales; family Treponemataceae; genus CAYJFX01. The sequence continues at coordinate 1,007 of CAYJPS010000123.1, forward strand.
TTTTTCACCTTGGCGTAAATCTGTCTTAAATAAAACATCTAAAGCCTCAATTAAAGCCGCCCCGTTCGAAGATCCTCCGCCAAGCCCCGCACCGGAAAAAATCCGTTTTGTTAGCTGTACGTCTACACCTTCTTTTAGACCAGTAAAGTTGCAAAACTCTTTGTAAGCAACAGTCAACGTGTTCTCAAGCGGAAGTTTATTGGATACAGTTTTTACATTACAAACACCATTTGTAACGGATTTTGCAACATGCAACTCGTCAAAAAAATCAATCGCTTGAAATATGCTTTCTATGTCGTGATAACCATCAGTCCGCTTAGGATAAACCTTCAGATGAAGATTTAACTTTGCAGGCGATTTAATAATCACTTCATTTAGCATGTATACATTATACAAAATTTTTAATTTTTGTCAAAGGGTTTTCGAATAAATTACAAAAAAAAAGTTTTTTTTGAAAAAAAACAGTTGACACAATTTAAATATGCCATTATGCTTTACTTATAAGGAAAAGTTATACAAGGAAGTGTCCAATGATTGCCAAAAAAAAAGCTGCAAACTTAAGCATAGAACTTGAGGATACCATCACAAACTCATACGATGATAATTACGATGACGACGATTACGATGACTATGATGATGACGATGATTTCCTAGATGATGATTTCAATAATCTTGATGAATTTGATCAAGAAGACGACGACGATTTTGATTATGAAGATGACGAATTCGAATACGACGATTTTTCATAAAAACATCTCCTCGATCATGTAAACTGTCTACATCAACACTGCAATATTACTTAGGCGTACATATTGCAGTGTATTCAAATTCATTTCTTCTTATAAAAGACGTTCTCCACCATGCCATAGTTTTTCTAAGTCATAAAAATCTCGAGCATCTTTTGATAATAAGTGCACAACAATTATTCCTAGATCTATTAAATTCCAATCATCGCCAGATGGCATTTTTTTGTTTGGAACATGTATTTCCAAATCATTTTCTTTTGCATAATCTTTTACATGCTTATACAAACCTTTCCAGTGAGCACTACTGTTTATTGTAGCTAGCACAAAGTAGTCTGTCCAAGAATTTAACTTTGATACATCTAATACCATTGCATCAAGCCCTTTGTAATCTGTTAGTAGATTTGCTATTTCTATCGCTTTTTCTGCATTTGTTTTCATTTTATCTCCTAATTTACTATATATTCAATGCTACGGCCATGGCCTATTTTGTTAAAAGACTCCTATTTTTAACAAAAAAAACGGAGGTACTTTTACAGTCATAAATCTCACCGCACGTAACGTCCGTCAAAATCGTTACCTAATACTATGGTATAGTCAACCAATCGATTATTATCTAATACCGTTTCATCAAGTTGTTCCATTATAATATTATCACACAGAATAAAATCTCCCAAAGCTTTTGCAACTTCTGCATTGCCAATATGGTCTATAATATATGTTTCCTCATGATCATTTCTTTCAGCATTAATGGTGCTTACAACGTCATACCCCGTACTCCTTAGAAGACTTGAGGTATTTCTTGCTAAACCTTGTATTGTTGTCCCGTTTTGTATTTCTAGAGCATACACACGGCTAAATGTAGTCTCTGACACGAGAGCCAAAACAGTTTGTTGCAATACATCTTTTATTAGCTGTCCATCATTATACGGAAAAAGAAGTGTTTCACCGTCTACAACCCTCTCAGAGCCTGTAATAACTTGGGGGAACAACCTTTCAGCATCTACATTGGAAATGGTAGATAATAGATTATAAAAGTCATCAGAGTCAATGTTGGCTCTCATATATTCTGCATAGTGCTTAAACTCGCCCTTATTAAATATATCATTTGCGTTTTCACCAAGAGCCTTGAAAAATGCAACAATAGTGTTTCTTGTTCTAAACTCCTTTTCAACAGAGTCCTCATATTCACCCTTATAGGTTAAATATGTAACTACTTTATCTCCATCAAGTTTTATTTGTCCAGATGGTAGTAAATAATATAACCCATCCACAACATCATCTATGGGAGATTGTACAGAAACATCCAAGCCACCCAAAAGGTCTGTTAGTACTGAAAAGTCATCTAAACTTATTTCTAGTGAAAAAGGGATAGACATATCAACTAAGGTTTCAATTTCAGCTCTATACTCGTCAATGCCTTTTTCCTTATATACTGCATCAATTCTATCTACACGACCAAGGCTTGAATAAATTCCCCCTGTATTTCCAAGTATATCAATCAAAGCACCTCGCTCGGACACTGGATAATACGTCAAAATCGTAGAAGACATAGCCTCTCCACCATCTTCGACAACCAAAAGTAATTTTATAATCTGATCATTTTTTAATACTTCTTCTACAATGTTTGTTCTTAGTGCAAAAAAAACTGTTATAGACATTGCACTTAAGATGACAATAATCAGTGCAATAAAAATTACATGTCGACCAAATACGAACTTTATTCTTGCCATTGTATACTCCCGTTCTCTCAATTTGGATTAATCTATTATAAAATAGAATAGTTTAATCCAATACCCAAAGTGCTTCTGGAAACACATCTTCTTTTTTCTTTTTTCTTACATCTATGATTTCTGTTAATACCGCACTTAAAAGGTCATCTAAGTTTAATTTTAACAAATTTTTCTTTTTTGAAGAAGACATATATGGTCTTTCTGGCTCAATTTTATCTGCCACACACACAATTTTCGCTATATTACTCATGTTTTTTTTACCAAAGGTATGATATTCTACAGCTTCAAGGATGTCTCGATTATGAATGGCAAATTGCTTTTGTAGCAAAATAGCACAGGCCTTGCCATGTAATAGCGATGGTTTTTTTTCCTCCGTTTTAGTGAGTTTTCCACCGTTGGCCATTACTGTTTTTTCCAAATGCTTTTTATCCATTTCTTTGCAAATATCATGGCTTAAGCCTGCAAGGTACCCCAAAGTCTCATCTTCATTATACTTTTGACATAATTCCTTTGACAACTTAGCAACGCGCAAAGAATGTTCGTAACGTTCCATTGATAAAGCGGTAAGTGCGTATAAACGAATTTTTTCAATGAGTGTCTCATCTATTTGATTCGCCATATAATCCTTTGGATGTAATATATTCATAAACGCCTTTAGAAACATGGTTTTTCCAATCCTTTCCACACCGTATACTTTCTCGAATACTTTGAGATGAAACATCTATACGTTTATTTTGCATCAATGTATATTCGAAAGAAAAATCGAAAGATTTTAGAGCATTTTCATCTAATCTATTTGCAAGCAACACATGTGTTTTACTTACAAGCTCATGTACATTCTTCCACAAATGAAAATTTTCTAATAAATCGTCCCCAATTATTAGCCCTATAGGCCCCTCTAAACAATTTCCATATTTTTTTTCTAAAAAAGCAATGGTGTCTATGGTATAAGAAACACCGCCTCGTTCAAGTTCGGTAGTTTCTATAAAAAAATTAGAGTAAAGTTCAATTGCCAAAGAAAGCATTGCGCACCTATCTTCACTTGTAGCTCCCGTAGCAATATCTTTATGGGGAGGATTGAAAGCAGGAACAAAAGCTACCCTATCATATCCATATTGCTCAACAGCACATGTTGCAAGAGCTGTGTGGCCTAAATGAACCGGATTAAAAGATCCTCCAAGTATTGCGAGCTTCATTATTCACTACCAGGATATTGCACCATTTCGTCATCTTCTTCTGTATACTCGGAACGAGCTTGTAAAAAGTCGCTCTTAACTTGAATAGATGCGTTTTTTCCATCTTTTGTAGTTGTAGGGCGAATCCCTTCTTCAACCAAGGTGATGAGGGCTTGCTTTACTTTGTCTAAGCCTTCTTTTGTATGCACAGACATTGGCAAACACACAATATCGCTATATTTAGTTGATAGTTCCACAGCTCTCTCAGCCGCTCCTTCAACATCAATTTTATTACACAATATAATACTTGGTTTTTTAAGTATGGGCTTTGAAAATGATGCTAATTCTTCTCGTAGTTTTTCATATGCTTCAAGATAATTATCGTCAGAACAGTCTATTAAAAAAGCCAGCCCTTGCGTCCTTGAAATATGCTTTAAGAAACGGATACCTAAACCAGCTCCGTCACTTGCCCCTTCTATAATACCTGGAATATCTGCAATGACAAATGAGTCTTCTTCATTTACATGTAGCACACCTAAATTTGGAATTTTTGTTGTAAATGGGTACGGTGCAATTTTAGGGCGAGCATTTGTTAAAAAGTCGAGCAAAGATGACTTACCAGCATTTGGAAAGCCTACAAGCCCAATGTCCGCCATAATGCTTAATTCAATACGGAGTTTTTTAACCTCTCCATCCCCACCAGGATTTGCTCTTCTAGGTGCTTGAGTTACAGAAGTCTTAAAATGAACATTCCCCCAACCGCCATTTCCGCCTTTGAGGTATACAAATTCTTCATCTTCACTTTCGGTGGTAAATTCACACACAAACACGCCTGTTTCTGCGTCTACAACACGTGTTCCAGGTGGTAAAAAAATAACAACATCTTCACCGTCAGCGCCATAGCGATTGCTACCACTACCGTCGCCACCATTCTTGGCTTTAAAAACATGTTGTTTACGTAAATGAGATAATGTTCTGAGATTTCTTTTTACTTGAAATATGACATCGCCACCACGACCACCATCGCCGCCGGCAGGACCGCCATTGGG
>CAYJPS010000124.1:0-5669 GCA_964372135.1 uncultured Treponemataceae bacterium
CATTTCCAGCTGGTAAAATCCAAATAATTACCAAAGACCACCAAAATGTTCCGTAGGCTGTAAAAGCTGTTGCACCGAAAGTGTTCCCTGCTTTAAATTCCATAATACCTGCAATAATTTGTGCAAGCCCGCCAAGCGCAATTCCCATACCAATTGTTACTAGAGAAAGAGGTAGTACTCCTGCATTGTGGAGGTTTAATAATACCGTTGTCATACCAAACCCAATAAGCCCAAGAGGAGCTGGATTTGCTATTTTGTTTTCTGACATGTTGTGTTCCTTCTTTTAATTTTATTATTAAAGGATAGTAACACATTGGAAAGAAAAGAACAAGGGGAGAAGGAGCTTGCAAAATCCTCCCTTTTACGCTATGATAGACCAATTATTTTTGAAAATTAAGGACGTATTATGGCTATAAATTGTGGTATCGTTGGGCTTCCAAATGTTGGAAAGTCAACTATTTTCTCTGCTCTTACGGCGGCTCCTGCAGAAGCTGCAAACTATCCCTTTTGTACAATCAATCCAAATGTTGGAATTGTTGACCTTCCCGATACTCGGCTCGACCATTTGGCAGAAAAATTTGAAACAAAAAAGAAAGTGCCAGCTACGGTAGAATTTGTTGATATTGCGGGGCTTGTAAAAGGCGCTTCAAAGGGTGAAGGACTCGGAAACCAATTTTTAGGACATATCCGTGAAGTGGGCGTTATTGCCCAAGTTGTTCGCTGTTTTGATAACGATGACATTGTGCACGTTAATAATAAGGTTGACCCAACTGGTGACATTGAAACAATCAATATGGAGCTTGCCTTTGCAGACCTTGACAGTGTTGAAAAACGAATTGAAAAAGCAACCCGCTCTGCCCGTGTTATGGGAAAAGACGAACAAAAAAAAGCAGAAGTTATATTGAAGGCTCTCGATAAAATTAAACCACTATTAGAAAATGGTGAAAGAGCCGCAAAGGCAGACTTAACTGATGATGAAAAGCTTGCTATTTATGACTGCCACCTCATTACAATGAAGCCACAAATGTATGTTTGTAACGTCGATGAAGACGGAATGCAAAATGGTAATGCCTATATTGATAGCGTAAAAAAAGTTGCAGAGGCAGAAGGCGCAGATGTTGTTGTAATTTGTGGTAAGTTTGAAGCAGACTTGGCAGAAATGGAAACACAAGAAGAGAGACAAGAGTTTTTAGCGGAGCTTGGAATAAAAGAATCAGGGCTTACCGTTCTTGCTCGCGCAGCATACCACTTAATGGGACTTAGAACATATCTTACAGCTGGTGTTGAGGAATGCCGTGCATGGACAATTCATGCAGGCGACACTGCTCCAAAAGCAGCAGGCGTTATACACACAGACTTTGAAAGAGGCTTTATTAAAGCTGAAGTATATTCGTTTGACGATTTTGTTGAATACGGCTCAGAAGCCGCAATAAAAGCTGCAGGAAAATACCGACTTGAGGGAAAAGAATACATCGTGCAAGATGGAGACGTTATTTTCTTTAAATTTAATGTGTAAAACTACAAACATGGAGCCAAAATGAAAAAAATATTTTTTATAATAGTTTTCTTTGTGATAATGTTTCAAAACAGTCTCTTGTTTTCCCAAAGCGATACAAAAAGAGAAGAAGACATTCATTTTATGGGGTTTTCGTTTGCTAATGTTACATCTGTTAGCCAAAGTAATGTTGACAACGAACAGCTGTATGGTTTATACACATCAAACTTAACATTAAAAAATAGAGGTTCCGAGTACTCTAGGTTTGGCATTATGTATAATTATAGTGCGCAAGATGCAAAGGGTATTATAGGTATTCCTTTTCCAGAAGGTAAAGAACTTTTAGGTTTGGAATCTGAAACCTTAACAGTCCCTTTGCGACATGGCTGGGTTTTTCGCCCCGTTAAATCACCTGAGTTTGATCTACTCTTAATTCCCGCAATTGGAACAAGCTTTTTTTTGACAGACATAGAATTTAATACTGAAGAAGAATCAGGCGAAGAAAAATTTACAAAGTATTCAGGATATATGATTGGACTTGATATGAGCTTAGCCTTCGATGTTTCAATGCTGCATAGGTTTTCAAACATTTATTTGCGCTACGGAGTTGAATTAAATTTTCCAATGCTTCAGTTCAGTGCATCTAGAATGACAAAGGAAAGTGGCAGCGATGGTGTCTATTATGGAAACCTCCAAAAAGCATCTTCGGATGATTTTTTATCCGTTGTTGATGTGTTTAAGTTCGAAGCTAGCCCCTATATTGCTATCGGCTTTAGAAGCTTTTCAAATTTTTTTGATGACCCTTTTGACGAAATAGAAGACACTTTAGCAAAAAAATAAGGTGCGAAAATTCATCGCCTCCCAGTAAAGGTAAAAAGGGGAGAGAAGATGCGTTTTTACGTACATAATAGAAAAAATACAAATATTCATAAATTTCCAAGAATTTCTTAAAAAAAATACTATAAATTCTATAGATATATTTTTTCTGTATTGGAGGTTTTAATGAAATATATTTGTTTGATGTTATCATTGGTATTTTGTGTATGTTCCTGCTCAATGCAAGTAGAGGTTTCCTCTAAGAGAAAGGATGCAAACATTGTAAGCATTGTAAACTGGAATTTGCAAACCTTTTTTGATGCAAATACTGTCGGCACAGAATATAACGACTTTAGAGGATCAAAAAGCCATTGGAGCGAGGAAAAATATACAGAGAGACTAGAAACCCTCTGTGCTTTTATAAAAAAAAGCCAAGCTGATATTTATATTTTTCAAGAAATTGAAAATTCTGCCATATTACAAGATATATTTAACGGGCTTTCAGGTTTTCAAAAAAAATACACCTATAGTTGTTTTTCAAAATCTTCTGATGAAGCCCTTGGAATAGCTGTTTTTTCACACCTACCCATAATCAATACAAACGTTCATCAACTTGACTTGCGATGCGCTCTTGGGCTTTCAAACTTTGAAAGCAGTAAAAATCTTGTTGATGGTATGATAATTGAACAACCATCAATGCGGGCTTTGCTGCATACACAAGTGGTTGTTAGCGAAAACAAAACACTCTCTCTTTACACTTGTCATTGGAAATCAAAATATGGAGGGGCAGAAGAAAGTGAAGTGTGGAGAAATGCTCAAGAGAGGCTTTTAGTAGACCTTCTTTTGGAAGAGAAAAACTCATATTTAGTAGCAGGAGATTTTAATAGAACCTTGGAAGAATTTTTGAGTGATGAAAAAAAGAGGGATAGTCCAGCTTCTTTAGTTTCGCTACAAGGTACAAAAAATTCTATTGAACTAGTGTCTCCGTGGCTTGAGTATGATACGCAAAATAATGTGGGCGGTTCCTATTATTATCAAGGAAGTTGGGAAAAAATAGATCACTTTTTTTATAATCAAAATCTTGAGGTTATTGATTTTCAAGTTCTTGGAGATGAAAATCTTCTAACTGCAGAAGGCTTTCCTTTTCGCTATGATATGTATACAGGGAAAGGCTCCTCCGACCACCTACCACTTTTGTGTGTAATAGAAATATAGTAAAAATGCGTAAAAAAAAGGAAGAGAGTTTTGTTAAGACTTGAAAAGACAACAATAATATGATATTATAGATTTAGCCCCACAAAAAAAAGGAAGCCCTGATGCCATATTCCGAACCATCGAACCTTGCTATAATCGCATGCCCCGGTGGAGAACTATTTGCAAATAAAATCATTACGCACCTACGTCATATGTATAAGCACCGCTTTGGTTTAAAACGAGATGTTATTTCAAAACGATATGATGTTGATAAAAACACGGTAATAAAAGATATTAATTATTATAACGATATGCAAGCCTCTGAATTGTATATAAAAGGCGGCGTTGATAAGTATCGTCCTGCAAAGTTTAAAACAGATATAGATTTTACCTACTTCTTAAATGGTGAATTAAAAACTAACATTAAAACCTGTGTTCGAGGAAAAGATGTTTTTATTATCCAAGATGTAGCGAACGAGCAGGTTTTAAGTTTAAATGATGGTAAAATAGATAAGAAGATGACGGTGAATGATCACCTCATGGCTTTATTAGTAACTATTGATGCAGCGAGAAGAGCTGGGGCAGCATCTATTGCCCTTGTACTTCCTACCTATCCATATAGTAGACAAGACAAAAAAAAGGGGCGCGAAGGTTTAACAGCAAGTATGCTAGGAAATATCTATGAAAGCATGGGTGTTTCTAGAATTATTACCCTCGATATACACTCAAGGGAAATAGAAAACTCTTTTATAGGGGTAAACATTGAAAACCTTCATGCAAGTTATCAAATAATTAGAGAACTTATTCACTTGGTAGATTTTTCTGGAAAAGAAGATGAGCTGGTAATTGTAGCTCCCGATACAGGTGCTGTTGAAAGAAATAAATTTTATGCGACAGGATTAAAAAAGCCTCTTGCAATGATTTATAAAGAAAGAGACTATTCTATTGTTACTCAAAGTGCAGAAGAAACAAATATTCGCTCTCTTACATTGCTCGGTGACGTAAAAGGAAAAGTTGCCTTTTTGGCAGACGATATGCTTGGTTCTGGTGGAACACTTTTAAAAGCTATGGCTTTCTTAAAAGAACAAGGTGCGAAAAAAGTTATTGCAGCAATAAGCTTGCCGTTTTTTAATGGAAAGGCTATAGAACTATTTGATGAAGCGTATAAAAAGGGTCATTTTTATAGAGTTATTGGGACAAACGCAGTATCACACGAAGAATTATTAAATTATGAATGGTATATAAATACTGATGTAAGTGGTTTGTTTGCAAATATTATTATGAGGGTCCACCACGGGCAATCGCTCAGTGATTTACTCGATAATAGAGGAATAATTGAAAAGTTGGTTAAAATAGACCAGCAATAAAAGTGTAAAAGTCTATACCCATAGAGGAGGGCGTTATGACAATTTATCACATGCCGCAAAATGTTAAGGCAATTATTTTTGATATTGATTCAACACTTTATACAAATGAAGAGTTTGCAAGAGCCCAAAACGAAGTACAAATTAAACGATTTTCAGAGATAAAAAATTTACAATTTGAAGATGCAAAGAAAATGGTTGTTTCATACCAAGAAGAATGGGGAAAGCTCAATGGAGGCAAAAAATTGTCTTTATGCAGTACCTTTGTAGATTTGGGAGTTTCAATTGAAGAAAGTATTCAAATGAGAAAAGAGCTTGTTATTCCTGAAGAATATCTAAAAGAAGATGAAACATTAGTACAATCGCTTAGAGAATTAGCCGAAGATTATTCGATAGTATGTGTTACAAATAATCCCGTTTCTGTTGCACGCAAAACACTTGCCTGCCTCGGAGCAGATGCAGTAATAAGCGAAATAATTGGTTTAGATACTTGTCAAACGTCAAAGCCTGATATCAAAATGTATGAATTAGCCGCAAAACGTGTAGGTGTTCCTGTTGAAAATTGTGTTTCTGTAGGAGACCGCTACGATATTGACCTTGTTGCCCCTCTTGCAATGGGAATGGGTGGAATTCTTGTTGATAACGTAGAAGATATCTATAATTTGAAAAAAATGTTGAATTTTTCAAAAAAAAATACTGAAAAATAACGATTTATGAGGTATAATGTAGATTATGAACATTATACCTTTTGAAAAAACTATTCGCTTAAAAAACAAAGGAGACTTAGAGTTTTTTTTCTT
>CAYJPS010000125.1:0-5650 GCA_964372135.1 uncultured Treponemataceae bacterium
CGTGGTATTCTTCTTCTAACCCTAGACCTGAAAGCATTTGTTCAATTTGATTTTCAGCTTCCCAGCCATTAAGGTCTGCAAACTCGCCTTCTAGCTCACTTGCCTTTATACCGTCTTCTTCTGTAAAGTCTTCTTTTGCGTAAATTGCGTCTCTTGCCTTTGCACATTCGTGTAATTTTGGATGCCCCATCATTACGGTATCTTTTACCGTAAACTCGTCAAATGCAAAGTGGTCTTGTTTAAGAACCGCCATTCGCTCACCGGTTGAAATAATAACTTGGCCTGAATCGTGTTCAAGTTCACCTGAAAGCACCTTTAAGAATGTAGACTTACCAGCCCCATTCGCACCAATTATTCCGTAACAGTTCCCTGGTGTAAACTTTAAGTTTACATCCTTAAAAAGAACCCTTTCACCAAATTTTAAACTAACATCACTTACTGTAACCATATATTCTCCTGAATCAATTTACAATGTACAATTGATAATTATTTTTTTTAGATTTTTATGTAGTATATAGAGAAAATGGGAAAAAAGCAAGGGATGGGAAAATTGAGCATATATATAGCATCCCTTTGAGAAGTGCAAAAAAAGAAGTGTGAAACACGTTCACACTTCTTCTCATCAATTATCTTCACGGCGTAAACTCACCATCTACGCCCATACAATTCGTAACTCGTAATTAGGAATTACAAATTATCCTCTATTTTTCCCAAAAAAACCTTTAATTTTTGCAAAAACGCCTTTTTTAGCTGGAGCCTTTGCTTGAACAGGAGCTGGAGCTTTTTTGTTTTCATAATTTTTGCTCTTGTTGGCATAAGGCTTTTTGTAGCCACCTTTCTTTTTCATGCCTTGATTGTGGCCAGAATGTCCTTGCTTTGAGCCATGCTTTGAAGATTTTTTATTTTCAGCGCCTTGGCTAGTACCATACTTTTCTTTATAAAAAGCCATTCGCTCATCAAATGAAAGGTTTGAAATATCCTTATCGGTTTCAAATCGTTTTTCACCTCTAGCATCACCTTTTCCTGAATACTTTTTATTTTTTCCAGCAAATTTGGAATCGTCTCGTTTATAGCCTTTCGAATTTGCAGAAGTGCGCCTTCCGTCGTTTCTGTTATCCCTACCTCTAGAATCCCTTGAGCGTGAATCTCTAGAAGGTCGCTTATCATCTCTTCTGCCTCGACCTTCGCCTCTTTCATCGCCATCGAAGTAGTTGTCAGTTTTAATATATTGCCCCGCACTTTTATCTTCGATAAACATATCTTCACCAGGCATAGTTGCTGGAATTGGTTTTTCAATGTATCGTTCAATTGCAGGAAGATTGTACACGTCTTGTTCTGAACAGAATGTGTATGCTTTGCCAGATTTTCCAGCGCGAGCGGTACGCCCGATTCTATGCACGTAATTTTCGGCTTCGTTTGGAAGGTCATAGTTTACAACAAGTTCAAGATCATCAACATCAATACCTCGGGCAGCAACGTCGGTTGCAACAAGACACTTGAGTGTTCTATTTTTAAACGAATTCATAACTTGCAGACGTTTTGATTGTGGTAAGTCCCCGATTATAAACTCACAAGTATAACCATTAATTTTTAAGCGTTTTGCAACTACCTCGCAACTTCTCTTTGTGTTACAAAAAATAATAGTGCTGTCACTTTTTCCGGTTTTTAATATGCCTAATAAAAGCTTCATTTTTTCATCACTTGAAACATGGAACAATACTTGGTCAATTTCATCTACCGTAATGTTTTCCGCTTCTATCGTAATTTCATGTGCGTTTTCAGTGTATTCCCATGCGAGATTTTTTACATACGTGTTTAAAGTTGCACTAAATAACATTGTGCTTCTATTTTTATGATCTGGAAGAACCTTTATTAATCGACGGAGGTCTGGATAAAACCCCATATCAAACATACGGTCTGCTTCGTCTAAAACTAAAAAACCTACTTGCGTTAAATCCATTACAGTTGATTCTTGTAAGTCTAACACACGACCAGGAGTACCAATCATAATGTCGACACCCTTTTTTAATAGATTTGTTTGCTTTTCGTAGCCAACCCCACCATAAAAGCTTGCAGCCTTTAATTTTGTTCCAGACAATAGAATCTTTGCTTCTTGTTCAACTTGAACGGCAAGTTCTCTTGTTGGAACCATAATGAGGGCTTTTTTTCCATGTTCGTTTGTAAGTATTTGCTGAATAACAGTTGTTAAAAAAGCGGCGGTTTTTCCAGTTCCCGTTTGAGACTGGACGTATAAATCACGACCGTCTAAGGCCTGAACCAATACCTGTTCTTGTACAGGCGTGCAGGTTTCGTATCCTGCTTTTGCAAGCCCAGTCATTAATTCTGGGTGCAAATCTAATTCACTAAAATTCATGTACTCTCTTTTGCGATACGTAATCGCTTAACTAAGGTAAGATTCTCTTACCATAAATCAATTTGAATAGGATATATGTCTACTGCCATTCGACAAAAACGCAAAGCGTTTGTAACCTACTGCTATTCGGTTATCCCATTGTTTACGATAAAATGTATGAGTATACTATCATTTTTTAAGATTCTTTGCAACACAAATCAAATTTTTAGTATTTTGACACTTATTTATTTTCGTTTAAGTCGTCATAAAATGTATACGTACTTTTTCCAGAACGTTTTGCATCATACAGAGCTTTATCGGCCATATTATTTAGTTCATCGTAATCAGTACCATATTGTGGTATCATTACCATACCAATACTAATGCCAACATCGTCTAATGATACATCCTGTATTGTAATGCTATTGACCTTATCTAAAATTCGAAGTGCAATCTTTTTTGATGCTTCTTGAGATTCAACTCCATTTAAGAGAATAACGAACTCATCTCCTCCTAAACGCCCAAAAATATCGTCAGAACGTAAGCACGTTTTTATTGAATGCACAAATTTTTGTAAATATATATCCCCAATTTGGTGTCCATGAGTGTCATTGATTAGTTTAAAATTATCCACATCGGCAATTACAAGAGTGTGTATTGTGTCATCATTTCCCTTATTATTTAATACTTCAATTATTTTTTCAGTTGCAGTCGCTCGGCTATACACTCTCGTTAAGGAGTCTATCTCAACACTTGTTTTTAATTTTTGAGCTAACTGACGGCTAGATAACAATGCTTTTTTTAGTCGTTTTTCTTTTTGCAAACTTTGAACCATTGCTGTCGCTACAAAGCTACCAAAAAGCAAAATCACACATACAGAAAAAACTAATGTACTTTGATTTATTTCTCTTGCTATTCTAACTGTTACTTCATCTAAAACAATACTGATAACACACCAGTCAGTTCCTGGAACAGTTACCATAACTGCGGAACGTTCTTCATCATTGATTTTATACTTTAGTAATGTTGTTTTTTCATTTTGCATATCTTGGCGGATAGAATCAACCGTATGTTCATTTTGCATATCTAGGGAACCTATAAAAGTATACATGTCTCCATCTTTAAAAAGATTGTCGTTATTTCCACTCAGCACCAATGGAGTTCCATCTACTGTACAAAGATGAAAAAAAGCTTCTCCACCAAAACTTTTTAAATCTAAAATTGATGCAAATTCATCTAAATAAAACACTCCATAGAGTTCACCAATTTTTTCGTTACCATCATATAAAGGTGTAATTAATGCAAATGACTCTCTTCCTGTACTTTCTTCTATAAAAGGCTTCGTCACAAATACTTCTTCTTCAGAAGAGCTCCCAATTTCATACAAAAGTTGTTGAACTCCTTCTTGTGCATCGTCTCCAAAAGAAATAAACATAGCATCAAACTCTGCTGTGTCACTAATTTGAGATAACATTTCAAGCATTGCCTCTTGATCTGATGCAAGATATGACAAAGCTGCTTGTGTTGATTTTAATAAAGCAGAAGATTCAATCATTATAGCTGAAATCTTATCGGCCATACCTGTAGCCAATTCGACTAAAAAAACATCATTCATTTCTTCTACTTTATCTCTATTGCTTGAAAAAAAGATAACGGTAGCTACGATTACGAGAAGACCAACCATAGTTCCAAGTGCATATAAAAAAGACCCTTTTTTTGTTTCATCTGTAATTGAATCATTCACATCATTGCTTAAACCAGTATCTTTTCCATCTAAAGAAACTGTATTACCATTGTTTTCTTTTCGCATAAAAATCCTTTTTCAACAATCTTAACAAGAAAAATCGAAATATTTAAAATACTATTCGTACATTATACCACAGTTATATATATAATGCAAATAGAAATTGATTAGTTGTTGATGCTTATAGAATATTTGAAAATATGTTCTCTCTCTAATCGTTGTCCTTTGACATTGCTTCTTCTTTTTTAGCTTCGCTTTTATCTTTTATGTCAGCAATACCAATAAAGATTGCAATTAGTCCAACAAAAGCTGCAAAACATGGTGCAAAGCCTTTAAGAAACAACACAACCTCTGGACCCCAACCCAAAACAGTAGGAAGAACTGCAATAACGGTAAATCCACACAATAACACTCCAACTATTAATGAAACCATAAATACTCCTATCGTTAATAAATCCTACCACACTTTATATATCTAGTCAAGGCAAAAAAAATTTGATATACTCATGCTATGAGTAAATCTCTTATATTACAGGCGGCTAAAATTAGTACCCCTGTTTTTTTTGGCTACATTGCTATTGGAATCCCCTTTGGACTCATGCTTGTTAACGCTGGGTACCCCTGGTGGCTTTCACCCATTATGTCACTCGTAATGTATGCAGGTGCTGGCCAATACGCTGCTGTAGGACTATTTGCAGCAGGAGCTGATATTTCTACTATTGCGCTCACAATGCTTGCAATAAATATTAGGCACATTGTATATGGCTTATCTTTAATAGATCAATTTCGAGGAATAGGAGCTTGGAAACAATATATTGCATTTGCGCTCACCGATGAAACATATGTGCTATTAACAAATTGTCCTCTCCCTCCACATGCACCTGCAGGGCCTTTTTATGGAACCATTGCATTATTAAATCATAGCTATTGGATTTTAGGAGGCCTCATTGGAGCAGTGGCCGGAATGTTGATACCATTTTCATTTGAAGGTGTTGACTTTGCACTCACCTCTCTTTTTATTGTGCTACTTATAGATCAACTACGTTCAACAAAAAACCCGCTTCCTGCAATCATTGGGGGTGCCTGCGCTCTTATAGCACTGTTTATTATTGGCCCTGGAAACATGCTCATTGCAGCCATTGCTTTTGGAATTGTAATTCTAATTGTGGCTCGTTCGCCAATTGAAAAATTACAAAAGGGGGACGCAAGATGATTAATAATTCTCTGAGTATTAATGAAGCCCTTATTAGCATCCCCGTTATGGCATTAATCACTTTTGCACTCCGTTATTTTCCTTTTGCTTTTTTTTCAAAAAGAAAGCCTTCACCTATTTTTTCGTACGTTGGAAAGTATCTTCCACCAATGGTAATGGCAATTCTCATTGTCTACAGTCTACAATCAATTGACTTTTCTGTAGAACCCTATGGTTTAGCACATTTTCTAGGATGTTTATTCACAATTATTGCACATTTGTGGAAAAAAAATGCCATGATTAGCATATTTGGTGGTACAATAGTATATATGGTTATTAATAATTTCTAGTTACTAGATAC
>CAYJPS010000126.1:0-1966 GCA_964372135.1 uncultured Treponemataceae bacterium
AAATGAAAAAAGCAACACTTGGAAGAACGGGAATTGAAGTTTCTCTTATTGCGTATGCAGGTATTATTTCTATGGATGTTGGACAAGAAAAGTCAGATGAATATGTTGCCTACGCAATTAAAAACGGCATAAACTATTTTGATATTGCGCCAAGTTATGGTGATGCGCAAAAGATAATGGGAAACTCAATAATACCATATCGTAAAGATATCGTTTTAGCTTGTAAAACATTTGAGCGAGATGCAGAAAATGCAAAACGTGAACTTGAAGAGTCTTTAGAAATGCTTCATACCGATACACTTGAAGTATATCAAATGCACTCTGTGCAGAGTGTTGAAGATGTTGATAATGCCTTTAGAAAAGGAGGCTCATTCGAAGTAATCCTTTCTGCAAAAGAGCAGGGCATAGCAAAAAATATTGGCATAAGCTGCCATAGCGAGGAAGCTGCTTTAAGGGCGCTTGAACTTTATGACTTTGACACCGTATTGTATCCAACAAACTGGGCCTTATATGAAGCAAAGGGATTTGGAAAAAAGGTTGTAGAAATTATTCAGGAGCGAAACTTAGGATTTTTAGGGATGAAATCTATGATTCAGCGGTCATGGACAGATGAAGAGCGCTATGCTTCCCCTTATCCAAAGTCATGGTGCAAGCCTTTTACACCTGGGCATGAAGCCTTACTTCCTGCAATGCGCTATGTAACCAATGAAATAAAACCACAAATACTCATAACACCTGGAAACTTTGAACATTTTAGTTTTGCTGTTGATCATGTAGAAGAAGTTTTTTCCCCATTTACAGAAACAGACAAAGAAATCTTAAAAAATGAACTTGATAAAATTGGAGATCAATTCTTTTTTTAGAACAGTTGAAATTGTGTTCCTTAGAGTTAACAATTCAAAATGGCAGGCAACTTATGCGTTGCCTGCTTTTAAATGTACATTATAATTCGTTATGTTCAATGTTGTAAACGCTTGCGCAATTATGACACGTTACAATAAGTGGATTTTCGGCAGTTTTTTTTATATCTTCTACTTCATCTTTTCCTAAATTGCGAATTGACTGTGTGTATCGTTCTTTTGAACAAGGGCAATCAAAACGAATTTTTCTGGTTAAGGCAACAGAGGGCTTAAACTCTCTAAACAAGCCATAAATAATGTCTTCTGCCTTTTGTCCTTCAGAAAACCATTGTCCAAGTGAAGGGCAAGCGAGTAGGGCTCTTTCCATGTTTGTTGTTAATTCGTCAGATGTAAGTTTTGCTTTTTTACAAATTTTTCCACCAATATCTGGCATGCGTTGTACAAAAAGACCACCGGCTCCAATAACGCGCCCATGCTTGTCAAATTGTATACTCGTGTGGAAGGCAGTATTTATTTGTTCAGATTGAGAAAAATACCACACAAGATCTTGTGCAATATTTTTGTTTTTAATTTCAACAACACCTGTTTGCGGCTCATGTGCTTTTCCGTCTTGATTATCTCTGAACCTCGAAACAGATAGCGTACCATTGCCAAAAAATGGTTCTAAATCCCATGTTTCCAATGGCTTATCAATCGGAATACTATTTTGTAAAAGGTAGCCTCGAACATAACCCGTGGAATCTGCCTCTACGGAAAATCCCTTTGCAGCGCCATCTGTTTCATATTTAAACGAAAGATGTCCCTTGCCCTTCATGGTATTTATCATAAGGGCAGCACATAAAGCACCTTGTCCCAAAACTAATGTTTCAAGTATACCTAAATTATGTTGTGCTCGTAATTGGATAACAAATCGTGTGCCATGAAAAAGTGCTCCACGAAACATACCATCTTGAGCTACGAATACGTGCATTTCATCTTGTTCTATCGTATCTAAATGTTTGAGTAATTCTTTGTCAGTAATATCTGCTTTAATCATAGAGTAAATATACTAAAATTTACACCTTTCGTCCATAACTTCACATTAGAAACTAGAAATTAGGAACTAG
>CAYJPS010000126.1:2066-5639 GCA_964372135.1 uncultured Treponemataceae bacterium
AAATTTACACCTTTCGTCCATAACTTCACATTAGAAACTAGAAATTAGGAACTAGAAATTATCTCCCTACATTCCAACACCGCGTTTAACAACATTGTATGCGCCATCATACTTTCCAAATTTTGCATTTTTAACAATGTGCTTGCAATACATCTCTAGTAAGTCCTTTTCATTTACTAAGGAATCTAGTGTCCTTTTTAAGCCACTTGCAGTTGTTGTTTCAATGGTTCCATCTCCACCTTCAGATGCACAAATGGCGCCCCACGCCTCATGTCTTCCTACACGTTGGATAAATAATTTTGGTACAGGATAGAATGAAAGTTCACTTGGCTTTGTTATCATAACATCACTGATTCTCATGAGAAGATTTGTTGCATATACAGCAGCGTAAAAGTCGTCGTGAAGAAAAATGTGCACTCCAGTAACTACGTCTTTTTCTGAAGCTTTTATAAATTCTTTTGTTGAAGCCCAATCACTATGCATTACCCATTCAACACCAGCTTCTTTTAGTTTTTCGGCAAGTTCTGCCCAGCGGCCTTTATGGTCTCCCATGTTAATAAAGAATGCAAGTTTTTTTGCGTCTACTTCGTGTTTAGTTATTTTAACAATGTCTGCAAATTTTTGCACCTGTGCTCCTGCGCCTCCCATGGTGAGCAAAAATCTGCGAGGTTTTTTGTCCTTAACACGTTTTAGGCGCAAATCACAATCGTGGTCAATATTATATCGAATTTCATGGTCTATGTAGTGACCAGTTTCGAAAATATCTGCATCAGGCATACATTGAGTAATAGGGTATTTTTTTCCCATATGTAAAAAAGTTCTATACCCCATATATTTCGATGGAGTTTGTACTGAGTGAACAGTACCTTCGACAACATGAAAACCAAGAGGGTAGTTGTCTGGAATAATAGTGATAACATTTTCTAAACCAGCACCTTTTGCTGCATATCCTACCCATGGATGTGTTGACAAACAAGGCATGTCCTTAGGAATTTCATGGTAGAGAGGAGAAAATATTTGAGAAATTGTTTTATTTCTGTAAGATGCAGATAAATACTGCCCTGCATCTGAAGTTACCTTTTCCCATATTTTATCATTAAATATTTTTGATTTTTGAGAAATGCGAGAGCCTAAGTTATACCAGTATTCAAGTTGATGTATTGTTTTACTTGCTGCCGTATTTTCAAATGATAGCATGTCAAACCAATAGGGTGTATAGCCTAAATGTTTTGCAGCTGATGCAATAGCAAGAGACATTCTACAGTGCCCAAAACCCATGCGCATAGTTCCTAAAAGTACAGCGTTCTTTTTGTCTATGGGCTTGACTGGTTCACCAGGAGATTGTGCTACAATTGACATGAGTCCGAAATCGTCGAAACCGTTTTTATAGGGAATAGTAGTTAATAATGGATAGTCGTTAACACTATATTTGTTTTTCCATGCATAGTACTTAAACATGTTGTCTGAAGCTCTTGCTTTGCTCGGTGGGATTTCGTTTCCATAAATTGTTGTTTTTGCCATTGAGTTTTCCTCCATATTTTAAACAACAGAAGTAAGAATAGGTTACAAAAAAACAGAATTTGCTCCTTTACAATTCCATGATAATAATGTAAAATCTAAGTAAAGAACATGTTAAAATTATGTAAAATGTATAACATAATTGTTTTTTATCTAATGGTCTTTTAAGGAGAAAAAGTATGTTTTTTATTAAAAAGAAGCAAAATCCAGTATTAGAAAAAATTTTAGCATATTTTGAGCAAACAGATCTAGCGTGTTCAATATATAAAACTGTTGCTTCAGAGCTTATAAGACAAAGTAAAGACGTAGATTTTGCAGAAGAAGTTGAAAGAGTGCATACTGCAGAGCATGCGGCAGATGAGTTAAAGCGAGCGGTAATACTCGAATTATATAAAAAAGCCTTGCTCCCTGGTTCTCGTGGTGATATTTTAGGCCTTTTGGAAACATTTGACGAGCTACCTAATTCTTTCCAGTCAGTGTGTAATCATATTTATTTTCAAAAAGTTGTATTTCCAGAGCAATTTAGAGAGCGCATAATAGATCTTATACAAATAAATGTTGATATATATAACATGTCCAAAAAAGCTGCTCTATGTCTTTTTGAAGAAACTAACATTACAGATAAGTGCACAATGATATGCCAAAAAGAAGCTGAATCAGATTCTAGGGAAAAAAGTTTAATTCGAGATATATTTAATGCTAAAATGGACCTCGCTGAAAAAATGCTATTAAAAAGCATCATAGATGAAATTGGTAGTACTGCTGATCTAGCCGAGGATGTTGCTGACCGTGTTGAGCGTGCAATTATAAAAAGGAGACTGTAGTACATGCTTGAATTATTAAAGGGAGGGCTTAGCTTATTAAGTGGAGTATTTATGGGCTGGTCTTTAGGGGCCAATGACTCAGCAAATATCTTTGGAACGGCTGTTTCATCAAAAATGGTACGTTTTAAAACTGCACTTATGTGGTTATGCATTTTTATTATCTTAGGTTCTATGCTGCAGGGAGCTGCAGGCATGCATACCCTTAGTGGTTTGGTAGAGCAAGATAGAACAACAGCATTTATTACAGGATGTGCTGCAGCTCTTACTGTTACCGTAATGACCTTTTTGGGATTGCCTGTTTCTACTTCACAAGCAATGGTAGGGGCAATACTTGGAATAGGGATTGTTGTTGGAAAGATTGACACATCTTCTCTTCCAAAGGTCATTATATGTTGGGTAGGAACTCCTATAGGTGCTGTAATTGTTACCTTAATCCTTTATCCAATATTTTTAAAGCTATTTAGGATGTTACAATTAAATATTTTTCAGCATGACGCAGTGTTGCGTTATGCACTAATTATTGTGGGATGCTATGGAGCGTATTCATTAGGAGCCAACAATGTTGCAAATGTAACGGGTGTATACATTGATACTGGAATATTAGATGTAACACAAGCACTTTTATTAGGAAGTGTAAGTATATGTTTTGGTGCTATTACCTTTAGTCGAAAGGTTATGCTCACCGTAGGAAAAAAGCTTGTAAAACTTGACCCATTTAGTGCCTTTATAGCAGTATTTGCCATGTCAATTATATTGAATGTGTATGCAGTGATTGGTGTTCCAGTATCGTCCTCTCAAGCAATCATTGGTGCAGTTCTTGGCATTGGTATATTAAAAGGTGTAAGAACAATAAATATGCGTACTCTTGTAAATATCGTGATAGGCTGGGTAACAACTCCTCTCATTGCGCTACTTGTATCAGCTGGTATTTACCTAGTTGTGCTGAATATAATGGGATTACGGTAGAATTATATTTTAAAACTTTTAAAATAAAACGACCTATGCTTTCTCGCATAGGTCATTTTATTTTATTAAGATCCCTATTTCATTACCAATACAGAATCATCATAATCAGCTGGGGCTTCGAATCCTAAGAAGTTAATTACTGTAGCTGCAATTGAGCTAATGCCTAAACCTTCTTTTAGTTCTGCCTTGTATTCGCCCTTGTTGTCTGCGTCAAAAATTACGCATGGAACAGGGTTTAGTGAGTGTGATGTTTTTGCTTTTGGGC
>CAYJPS010000127.1:0-5591 GCA_964372135.1 uncultured Treponemataceae bacterium
AGATTTCGGCTTTAATAATTTTATTGTCGAAGATGCAAGCGAAACATTTTTAAACACAATAGAAGGCTTAACAGATCCACAAAAAAAGCGCCATTCAGTAGGCGAAACATTTATAACCGTACGAGATGAAGTTATAAAAAAACTCGATTTAAATGAAGATGAATGGCTTTTAGGACAAGGAACGCTATATCCAGATATTATTGAGTCAGGTGGAACAAAAAATTCACATGTTATAAAGACACACCACAATAGAGTTGAGGGTATTCAAGCTTTAATTGAAAAAGGGCTTATTATTGAGCCTTTAAAGGACTTATACAAAGATGAGGTACGTGTTGTAGGAAAAATCTTGGGGCTTAGCGATGAGCTTGTTTTTAGGCACCCCTTCCCTGGGCCTGGTTTAAGTATAAACGTACTTTGCTCAGACGGTTCTATTTCAAATGATGAAAAAACGGGAAAAGATGGACGTATAGATTTTGAAGAAGCAATAAGCGAGTATAACAATTTTGATATAAGTAGTTTAAAACTTGAACTCGTAACAAAAAGAGTGCTTCCCGTAAAGTCAGTTGGAGTGCAAGGTGACTTTAGAACATATCGTTTTCCTGCTGTATTAGATTTTGGCAAAGAAATGTACCCAAGCAAAGAACAGTGGAAAAACTTAGAAAAAGCTTCATCGTTTATAACAAATGCACTCTCAGGTGTAAACAGAACAGTTTTGTGTTTGTACGAAAAACAACATTGTTCTTTACAAGTGGGTTATTGCACAAAAGACCGGCTCGACATGACAAGAGAAGTTGATGCAATTGTATTAGATGAACTTAAAAAAAGTAATCTTTACAGTGTTATTTTTCAGCATTTAACAATCTGTATTCCATTCAGCACTTCACCGAGCACATGCTCAATTGTGTTACGCCCTGTAGTGTCTGAAGATGTTATGACTGCTCGTTTTGCACACTTAGACAATAAAGTGTTAGAAAAAATAGTTGAAAGAATCAAGCACTTAGGCTTTGTTGATGCACTGTATTATGATATAACTAATAAACCACCAGCAACATTCGGCTGGGAATAATACGTAAAACTTGGCGTCCTTGCCAAGTTTTACTATCGAGTTTTCTAAAGGAGATAAGTGATTAGCTTAAAACTCGTACTATTTTTGAATTGGGCAACGTCCTTGTTGCGACTATTGAGACTTAAGGAAATCTGGCGAATAATCCTTGCCAAGTTTTACTATCGAGTTTCAGCAAAGCTGAAACGTCGTTTATTTTTGAGTTTAGTGCCATAGCTCGCTTACGCTCCCTACTCTAAGGGGTATAGCAAGTGAGAAAAACGAGTCCCTGGCACTATTTATAAAAAAATGAAAACTAATTTCAAGTGTCGTGTCGATTTCTACTTACCGAGTTTTATGGCACCCATGAATTTTTTTATGTTTAATGTAGTAAAAATTTGTTTGTAAGTATACACAATTTTCAAAATATATAATCAATTTGCTTTCACTTTCATAAAAAATATGTTATACTACTAAGTATACACAAGAAAAATGTATTACAATGTTTTTTGTTTGTGTATGTATATAAAAAAATGTATGTATGCCAAAATTGGCAAAAGGCTTATTTATGATATTGCGAAAAATCTTACGTAATACATTATTTTTTTCTACAATAATGCTAGGTTTATTATCTGTAAGTGCAGAAGAGAAACAGAATAATAATACCATAAAACTTGGCTATTCTACAACTCAACGAACTTTCATTGAAAACATGAACAGTCGTTATGCAAAGGGATATGGTTACGAAATATTTAAAAAAATCGAAGAAGTAAGCGATTTTCAGTTTACCTTTGTTGCCATTGAAGGAAGCTTAACAGAAGCTGTTGAAAATGGAACCGTAGACATGGCTGGATTTAGCATACAAACAGATGCACGCACCGAAAAAGTTCTGTACTCTCAAGTTGAGTTCGGAAAAATAAGTGCAGCTCTTTTAACAAACGACAGCAGCATTTTGTATAACGATCCCCAAAGTATTGATGGTAAAACGGTTGCTACATATAAAGATAATATCGCTCAAGCTGAATTAGAGAGATATTGTGATTATTACGATATTTCAGTTGAATATGTATACGATACAATTTCTAATTACATGTACTTAGATACCGACTATTATATTGGATATGCAAAACATGTAGAATCAGAAAATAAAAACAATGTACTAAATCTTGGCGTATATAACCTATACATGACTACAGATTTTAATAATAAGGAAACTCTAGATACATTAGACATCGTTTTTTCTGATGTTATTAGTACCGAAGGAAATTTTTTCCTAGAACTAGAAGAAAAATATCTTTCTCATAATATTGAATTAAACCATCGTTCTCTAAACAAAAAAGAGCTTGCCAAATTACAAGAAAGACCACTGCAGGTAGGATATGTTTCAGATTATGCCCCTATTTCATATCAAAATGAATATGGTGAGCCCGATGGAGCCATGGTAGATACTCTCAATATGTTTTCTAAACAACATAATTTTGAAGTTGTATACCATCCATATAGTCTTTCAGATAATCCTAATAGTCGCAAAGATTTTGACATACTGCTTACTATTTACGGCGATGGTATATTTGATTTTGAACATTATGATACAACAGAAGCTTATTATGTGATACCTATGTACGCACAGGTACACGCTGATAGACACACAGATAATAGTAATATTGGAAAAATAATAGAAAACTCATCAACAATAGGCATGCTTCCCTATGAAACGGTTAGCTTTGATAATTTTTTAAATGCATTTCCTCATAACAAAATTGTTTTCTTTGATGATTGGCATCAATTACTTGATTCATTTGCAAAAGGCTCTATTGACATGTTAGTTTCTACCGAGAGTTCTACATCATATGCTGAATTGTATTTGGAAGACACATCAAGGCTGACCATACATACCGATTTTGAAGTTCCAATGCAATTTTTTGTTTCAAAGAATATCGCCGATGAATATATGTCTATATTTAATGTATTACTTGATACTGTATCAAGAGAAGTATACAGATCTATCATTAACAGTTCTTCTAATACATACTATCCAAAAAAAACGTTATTAGATTATATTAAAGATGATTGGGGCTATGCAGTTTTGTTTATCACAGTAATAATTGTGCTTTTTCTTCTTTACGCATACAGACAGCAGCAAAAGAAGCAACACATTATTGTACATGCTTACAATACTGATGCACTCACAGGATTTATGGCAATGCATGCATTTAACGAAAAGTTAGATTCCTTGTTACAAAATTCAAAACCCAGTGAATACGAACTCATATCTTTAGATATAGACATGTTCAAGACAATAAATACTCATTACAGTACTGAAAAAGGAACAAATGTAATACTAGCAATTTCAAATGCTTTGAAAAAAGCTTTTGAGCATACAACAATACTTGCAACACGTAGAAGTGCTGACCACTTTATCCTAGTAAGAAAAATGCATGACGGTGGAACTATTAAGGAAATTTATATACGGTATATTCTACCCTATGTTCGAAATGTTATTGGCGAAAAATATAATCTTAGTATGTCCTTTGGATCGGTATGTATCGATGATTGCAGTGAAAAACCGTCAGCGCTCATCGGTCATGCAGATACAGCACGAACTACAGGGAAAGGAAGGCACCATACAACATTTATTACATTCGATAAAAAAATGAAAAAGCTGTATAACAACAAAATTAACATCACACTTCGAATGGAACAGGCATCACAGGACAAAGAATTCAGGGCTGTGTATCAACCAAAGGTTAATTTAGCTACACAACGCATAGACGGTGCAGAAGCACTTGTTCGATGGCAAACACAACAGGGAGATACATTATATCCTGATGAATTTATTCCAGTTTTTGAAGAAAACGGTTTTATTTCCTATTTAGATTTATATGTATTAGAAGAAGTATGTATTTTTATTATCACAAACAAAAATCATATTGATATACCACGAATATCGGTAAATCTATCTGCATACACTGTTCTTGATGATACAATCGAAGAGAAAATTTTAGCCATACTATCGAAGTATAATATACAGACAAGTGAAATTGAACTTGAAATTACAGAAAGTGCTATAGTAGACAATGAAAGCACATTTTTAAAAAGAATCAAAAAATTAAAAAACCATGGATTTGTAATTAGCATTGATGATTTTGGAGCAGGCGTATCATCACTAAACAGACTTAATGTGGTTGATGCAGATATATTAAAATTTGATAAAGTTTTCTTTAGCGAAAGTAGCCAAGATGCAAGAACAAAAATTGTTGTTCAAGACCTCATTGCATTGGCAGAACATTTAGAAATGAAAGTTGTTGCAGAAGGTATAGAAACGCAAGAACAAGCACTTTGGCTGAAAAACCTTGGATGTACCTATGCACAGGGATACTACTTTGAAAAACCGGTTGAAAAAGAAGTTTTTAAACAAATGCTTGTACAAAAAAAGGTTTATGAACTTAAAACATAATACAACTGATATGCTACATATATATATAAATAGTAACAATATTTAACACCATAAAAATTTTAAATGTCATTGGTTTTTTTTTGGAAATAATGTACAATATTATAACACAATTTTAGGAGAAATAAATGAAGGATTTTATTGAATACGATGACTTTGCAAAACTTGACATGAGAGCTGGAACTGTTCTGAGTTGTGAAAAAGTTGAAAATGCAGAAAAACTGTACAAAATTATGGTAAACACTGGAGAAGAAAATCCGCGCCAAATTGTTTCAAGCCTTGTAGACTACTACACTGCCGAGGAATTAGTTGGAAAACGCATTATTGTTCTTGTTAATTTAAAACCGAGAAAGATGCGTGGCATTGAGTCTCAAGGTATGCTTTTATGCGTTGAAACAGAAGATGGAAAAACTTGTGTTTTACTAAAGCCTGAAACAGATGTAGAACCAGGAACCTCTGTTACCTAATTTAATTAATAGTGAATAATTAATAAAGGAACCAAAAGAAATGGCATCGAGTGTAGATTTTATAGAATTTGTCGCTGACCAAATACGTGATACAGGAATCATTCATTATAAAAAAATGTTTGGCGAGTACATGGTGTATGTTAACGATAAGCCATTATTGTTGGTATGCGACGACACTGTGTTTGTAAAAAAAATCGATGCCTTATCTGAAATAATGCAAGAAGCTGATTCAGGATTTCCCTATAAAGGTGCAAAGGAGCATTATATTTTAGATATAGAAAATGTAGAACTTTCAAAAGTAGTGATAAGCATTATTGAGCCTCTAAAAGAGGTTCCAAAACCTAAAAAGAAAAAAACTACATAAAGCACTTTTTCTCGTTTATAAAATTTTTCGCACCTTTTCACTAACCTTAGGACCATACACTAACAGAGCTTCATCTTCATGTTTGAAGAGTCTATTTAAGACCTTGTACATATCCTCATGATTGATTGAACGAATATGGGAAATAGTTTCTTCTAAAGAACACTGCTCAAAACCTAAATAATAATTTTTTGACAAAAATTTCATTCTTTGTTCCATGTCTTCACTTGCTATTATTTCTTCACCAATAATATGCTCTTTTGCAGC
>CAYJPS010000128.1:0-5559 GCA_964372135.1 uncultured Treponemataceae bacterium
TAGTTGAAATATAAAACTCAATAACAGACAAACCTTCTTTAAAGTTTGCACGAATAGGAAGCTCAATAATCTCACCATTTGGTTTAGACATAAGACCACGCATACCTGCAAGCTGTCTAATTTGGTTTCTACTACCACGAGCACCAGAAGATGCCATCATGTAAATAGTGTTAAATCCTTCTTTGTCATTTTCAAGTTTTTTCATCATAACGTTGGTTAAATCTTCGTTTGTTTTTGTCCAAACTTCAACTACCCTGTTATAACGTTCGTCTTGAGTAATTCTACCTTGTCGATACTGTTTTGTAATAGCTTCAACTTCTGTATTAGCCTTTTCCATCATTTCAGGTTTTTCTTCAGGTACAAGAATATCGTCCATTGAAATTGTAGCGCCAAAGAATGTAGCATATTTATAACCAACTGCTTTAATTGCATCAAGCATTTGTACTGTTAACCAAGGTCCTTGCTTTTTATATACTCGTTCAATAAGTCGCTTTAATTCTTTATCGCCTAAGAGTTCATTTTCATACTCAACATCTTTTGGCATTTCATCATTAAATACAATCCTACCAGCAGTAGTTGCAATAACCTTTCCGTTATATGGTGCTTTCATAACAGGAACATGAATTTCTGATTGCCAATCAATACTTTTTGATTCAGCCGCTAAAAGAGCTTCATTTTCACTACTAAAACGTTTCCCAGTTCCTTTTCCAGATGGCTTAATTTTTGTTAAGTAATATATACCTAAAACCATATCTTGAGATGGATATACAATTGTTTTACCATTTGCAGGGTCAAGAAGATTTCGAGCTGATAACATCAATGTCCAACATTCCATTTGTGCAGCTTGAGTAAGAGGCACGTGAACAGCCATTTGGTCACCGTCAAAGTCAGCATTAAACGCATGGCATACAAGTGGGTGAAGACGAATAGCCTTTCCTTCCACCAATACCGGTTCGAAAGCTTGGATACCAAGTCTGTGAAGAGTCGGTGCACGGTTAAGCATAACTGGGTGCTCTCTAACTACTTCGTCAAGAATTGCAAAAACCTCAGGTGACTCTGATTCAACAAACATTTTAGCTTTTTTGATATTATATACAACGTCTTTATCAACAAGCTTTTTCATAATAAAAGGCTTGAATAATTCAAGTGCCATTTTAGTAGGAAGTCCACATTGCCATAATTTCAACTCAGGACCAACACAGATTACAGAACGGCCAGAATAGTCTACACGTTTTCCTAAAAGGTTTTGTCTAAAGCGACCTTGTTTACCTTTTAGCATATCAGAAATTGATTTAAGAGGTCTATTTGAAGCACCTTTTACAACTCTTTTTCGTTTAGAATTATCAAACAATGAGTCTACCGCTTCTTGAAGCATTCTCTTTTCATTTCTAATAATAATATCAGGAGCATTTAAGTCCATTAAACGTTGTAAGCGGTTATTTCTGTTTATTACTCGGCGATATAAATCGTTCAAGTCAGAAGTTGCAAAACGTCCTCCATCCAATTGAACCATTGGGCGCAATTCAGGTGGAATTACAGGAATTGCATCCAATATCATCCATGAACATTTATTTGTTGATGCTCTAAAGTTTTCGACAATTTCAATTCTCTTTAAAAGACGTCTATCGCTTTTTGCACCTTTTTCAATCATTTTTGCACGCAAGTCACCTGCTAATTCATCAAGGTTTAAGTTTTCAAGCAATGTTTTAATTGCTTCAGCACCCATACCAGCAGTGAAAGCTCCGCCGTAGCGTTCTTGTTTTTCTAAATATTCATCTTCGGTAAGCAATTGCATTTGCTTGAGATCTGTATCTCCAGCGTCAATTACTATGTATTTTTCATAATATAAAATCGAACGCAATGCACTCACTTGTAAATCAAGTAATAGCCCCATTCTACTTGGAACTGATCTATAGTACCATATATGAGATACAGGAGCTGCTAGTTCAATATGACCCATTCGTTCACGTCGCACTTTAAAGTGAGTAACTTCTACACCACAACGATCACATATAAAACCTTTGTAACGAATAGACTTAAATTTACCACAATAGCATTCCCATTCTTTTGTTGTTCCGAAAATGCGTTCACAAAATAAACCATCTTTTTCCGGCCTAAGTGTGCGGTAATTTATTGTTTCAGGCTTTTTAACTTCACCATAAGACCAAGCTCGGATGGCTTCAGGGGAAGCTAATTTTATCATTAGACTGTCAAAATCTTGAATATCTCGCATGTATTCTCCTTAAAAAAGCGTACGAGGAAACATCAGTTTCCGACTACGGTTTTTTATGCCGTTTCAACAAAGTGAAATCGGCATTTTGATATTCAGTTTACTAATCATGGTAGATTAGTAAACTATTTAATAAAATCCATGTAAAATGTTAGGACGTTATTTTAAGTCTAACAATCCTAACAAATAATTAATCAAATTCACTCCTTAGAAGTTTGAACCTGACTTTGCTATTAACTCTTCATCTCGTTCAGTTAGAGGTATTTGATTTCCTTTTGCATCGTAAATGCTAAAGTCTAACGCAAGACCTCGAAGCTCCTGTACAAGAACGTTGAAGGATTCTGGAACACCTGCTGGTGTTGATGGTTCACCTTTAACGATAGATTCATATATCTTTGACCTACCATTCATATCATCAGATTTAATGGTTAATAGTTCTTGTAGTGTATTTGCAGCACCATAAGCTTCAAGTGCCCAAACTTCCATTTCTCCAAGACGTTGTCCACCAAACTGAGCTTTACCACCAAGCGGTTGCTGTGTAACAAGTGAATAAGGACCTGTAGAACGAGCGTGCATTTTATCATCAACCAAGTGATGGAGTTTTAGATAGTATATAACACCTACGAAAACATCATTTTGGAATGGCTCACCTGTTCGTCCATCTCGTAAAATAGCTTTAGAGTTTGTTTTAAATCCTGCTTCAACGAGTTTATTCTCTATTTGTTCATTTGAAGGAGATTGGAATACTGGAGATTCATACCATTCGTCTAAGTAAAGACCAGCAAGTCCAAGTTCTGATTCCATAATTTGCCCAATATTCATACGAGAAGGAACACCAAGAGGATTAAGACAAATATCAAGAGATGTACCATCTTCTAAATATGGCATGTCCTCTACTGGAAGGATTCTCGCTACGATACCTTTGTTTCCGTGGCGACCAGCCATTTTATCACCTTCACGTAATTTACGTTTAGTTGCAATAAGAACTTTTACTACTTCATCTACACCTGGATTTAAATCATCGCCTTCTGAACGTCGTAAACGTTGTACGTCAATAACTGTTCCTTCTGTTCCGTGTGGAATTCTTAAAGAAGTATCACGTACTTCTTTCGCTTTTTCACCGAAAATAGAGTTAAGAAGCTTAAACTCAGGTGTTGTTTCTGTTTCACTCTTTGGCGTAACTTTACCTACAAGGATATCACCTGAGCGAACTTTTGCACCAATTCTGATAACACCTTCAATGTCAAGATTGTCGAGTGTTTTTTCAGCAGTATTTGGAATATCGCGAGTAATTTTTTCTGGACCAAGTTTTGTTTCTCTAATCTCAGTAATAAACTCTTTAATGTGTATAGAAGTAAACATATCTTCTTTAACAACACGCTGAGAAATGAGGATAGCATCTTCATAGTTATACCCATTCCAAGGAACGAAACCTACTAGAATGTTTCTACCAAGTGCTAATTCACCTTGATATGTTGCAGGACCATCTGCTAAAACGCTTCCAGCGTCAACTTTTTGTCCAAGTGTAACAACAGGTCTTTGGTGATAACAAGTATCTTGATTAGTTCGTTGATATTTTAACAATGTATAAACATCTTCTTTTCCATCTGCAGTTGCTTTTACGCGTATTTCTTCAGAAGTAATATGAACTACTTTTCCGGCACGGACCGCTTTTGCTAACACACCTGAATCATAAGCACACTTTGCTTCCATACCTGTACCAACACGAGGTGGTTCTGGGAATAAAAGCGGAACTGCTTGACGTTGCATGTTACAACCCATGAGCGCACGGTTAGCATCATCGTGTTCCAAGAAAGGAATAAGAGATGCAGAAACAGAAATAATTTGCTTTGGAGAAACGTCCATATATTGAACATCTTCTGGAGCTCTAGAAGCATAATCACCATAACGACGGCTTGCAATTTGATCAGATTTAAATGACCCATCATCTTTCATATCAACAGAAACTTGTCCAATGAAGAACCTGTCTTCATCCATAGCTGAAAGATAATCAACTTGCTCTGTAGCCTTCCCTTTTTCTATTTTTCGATAAGGTGCTTCAAGGAAACCGTATTCATTTACGCGTGTATAAATAGCCAAGGAAACAATAAGACCAATGTTTGGACCTTCAGGTGTTTCAATTGGACACATGCGGCCATAATGAGTATAATGAACATCACGTACTTCAAATCCAGCTCTATCTCTTGAAAGACCTCCAGGACCTAAAGCATTAAGACGTCTTTTGTGTGTTAACTCAGCAAGAGGGTTAACTTGATCCATGAATTGTGATAACTGGCTGGATCCAAAAAACTCTTTTATTGAAGCTACGATTGGCTTAATCGAAATTAAGTCCTGTGGCTTCATTGTTTCAGTTTCTTTTAAACTCATGCGTTCTTTTGCAATTCGTTCCATTCTGCTAAATGCAGTTTTTAATTGGTTTGTCATCAACTCACCAACTGAACGAACACGTCTGTTACCCATGTGATCAATGTCGTCTAAGCTTTCATCACCAATGTATACTTTAATTAGATGCTTCATTGTAGCAATGATGTCATCATTTACAAGTGTGTGCTCAGTAATAGGAACATCAACGCCAAATTTTTTGTTTAATTTATATCGTCCTACACGTCCTAAATCATACCGTCTGCTTGAAAAGAACATACTGTTCAAGTCTTTTTCTGCAGCTTCAAGTGTAATTGGCTCACCTGGCATTAGAACTTGATACACTGCAGATAGAGAATCTTCTACAGTTGGTTCATCTGACTCTGAACCTTCTTGGGTGTATCGTATAGATTCTCGTTCAAAACAGTTAATAATCATTTGTGAGTTAAGCGAATCTTCTTTTTCAAAATCAATAAGACTTAATTTTTTTACTTCTGGATGTAAAAAGAGTTCATCTATGCTATGTGGTTGTAACTTCTCACCTGCAGAAAACAGCTTTTTTTCTCCACCTGATTCTGCATCCTTAATACAAACTGCAGATGCTAAAACTCTACCTATAAGTGAATCTCGGCATTCTCTTGTGTCTGTGATTTTAACAGAAGCAACTGAGTAAAATGACTTAATAATATCTTCTCGACTAGAAATCCCAAGAGCTCTCAAGAAAATAGTTCCTAGAATTCTCTTTTTTCTGTCAATTTTTGCGTAAACCAATTCTTTCTTTTGGTCTACTTCAAATTCAAGCCAACTACCCCGATAAGGAATAATCTTACTTGAAAAAATGCCTTTTTCATGATTAAAAACAACACCAGGAGAACGGTGAATTTGTGAAACTACAACACGTTCAGCACCATTAATAATAAAGGTACCTCTGTTTGTCATTAATGGGA
>CAYJPS010000129.1:0-5525 GCA_964372135.1 uncultured Treponemataceae bacterium
TGACTAAACTTGAAATATTCGCCCTCAACACACTGTAAATCGTCACGGACACATATCCGTCGCCGTCCTCTGCGCCAACAGATTCAGGCTCCGGCTCATAAACCGACACAGAGGAGTACTCGCCCTCATACATAGAACAGCCCGACAACAATAACACTATGAGCGTCATAAGCACTATTTTTATCAGTCCGTTCTTCAAAGCGTCTACTCCTCCCGTCACCTTAATATCCCAGTTCCTCGCCTATTAACACTACTTCCATGTGACCTACGCCGTTAGACGCACACCACAACACACTCAAATTACGGCATATGCGTGCCGGACTATTACAGTCATAGCAACGCAAATCGCCCTTTACACAAGGTGTATCCGTACTGATCCTACGTGCATTTAAGGGTGATGCTATGTTCCGTGCACGCCACAATGCCTTGTCATAGTCTTCCTCTACCTTATTTGTTCCGGCTATTATATACACCTTCTCACGCCCGAACACCATCGCCGCCACTCTATTGGCATTGCCGTCTATATTTATTATCTCGCCCGTCTCTGCTATGGCATTCGCACTTGTCATATACACTTCCGATACCATCGCACGTTCCCTAGCCTCATTCGGCTCACTCTTCCAATGCCATGCCACATCGTTTTTCTTACATAGTTCATCATACATGTCCATAGAGTCTATGGTGCCACTGCCGCCTATGCCTATCTTCTTACCCTCCAACTGCGACAGTATGTACTCCCTCGCCTGTGCACTTGTCTCAAAGTAGGTGAAGGTATACTTCTTTTTCTCCAAATTTTCCCTTAGTTTCTCAATGTTCACTTCGACTCTCCTCACATATATTATTTTCTGTATCCCCGTAGGAAACGGTCTTGACCGTTCCGAACCCATTTTCTGCGGAAAAATGGGGTTTTTTATTTTTTTATTTTTTTATTTTTTTATTTTTTTAGTTGGGGCTTTGCCCCAAACCCCGTGGGGATTTCGCCGTCTGCGGACGGCGAGCAGGGACGCTGTCCCTGCACCCTGCGATTTTTTGAAAAAAATCGAGTAAAACTTTTAAGTCGGCTTCGCCCCCCTGCGTTTTAGGTCGTGCCGTCAAGGCTCAGCTGCTGTGTGCCCCTATCTTCCTCTTTAAGTAAAGCGCCCGCACCCGGCAAACTGCGCACCCTATACCTCGCCGTATTTACTATGCCCGAGCCCTCATAAAGCTCAGCCGCCTTTAACACATGCCTGCCCTTCAAGCTCATCACATTCACACCCTGTGTATTTCTCGTCTGCTTAACCGCCACCAAGGAGCTGTTAAAGAGCAGTGTCCGACCGTCCGTCGAATACGCTACCAAATCACATTCGCCATCTAACACTATGATATCACTTACCGCACTCTTATCACAGTACGCACCGATAAGTTTTTTCCTATTCGTCTTTGTCGCATAGGACGCAAGCGGCACTCTCGCCGCCTTGCCATTTTCATAAAAGAACATTATATCCCTACTGTAGTCGCCCGCCAATATCACAGCTATGACCTGCTCACCCGACTCCATCTCCAAATGTGACGGTAAATACACGCCCAACATCGACGCTTTCATATCATCAAAATCGGATAACTTAGTCTTATAAGCCTGCACCCTGTCCGTAAACACAAGCAGCTCCGCCCTGTTCGTCGTCTCAAAGCGCACATACGCCCCGTCGCCCTCTTTGTACTTCTGCTCACCGCCCATACGCAAAGACAAGGGCGTTATCTTCTTTAAATAGCCCTCCTTTGATACGAAAACCGTTACCGCATAGTCCTCCGTCTCATCTTCGGGTTCCGTCTCAACTAACTCGTCACTGTAGATTATGGTGCTCTTTCTCGGCATGGCGTACTTCTCCGCCACACGCTCAAGCTCCTTCACTATAAGGCTCTTGACCTTAGACTCACTGCCCAAAACGCCCTCCAAACGGGCTATCTCACGCTCCAGGTCCTCAGTCTCAGCCGTACGCTTTAACAGATATTCCCTATTTATATTACGTAGCTTTATCTCAGCCACATAATCAGCCTGAATCTTATCTATGCCGAACTCCGCCATGAGGTTGGGCACAACGTCTGCCTCTCGCTCCGTGCCCCTTATGACCGCTATCGCCCTATCTATATCCAAAAGTATAGCCGCAAGTCCGTGCAGTAAATGAAGTTTATCACGCATCTTGCCCAAATCGAAACTCAGCCTGCGCTTCACACTCAACACTCGCCACTTAGTCCACTCGCATAACAAATCACGCACACCCAAAAGCCTCGGTGCGCCGTTTATGAGTACATTAAAATTGCAGGAGTAACTGTCCATCAAAGGCGTCATCCTGTAGAGCTTCTGCATTAGCTTATCCGCATCCGTGCCTCTTTTTAAGTCTATGGCTATCTTCAGACCGCCCAAGTCCGTCTCGTCACGGACATCGGAAATCTCCTTTATCTTACCCGACTTTATAAGCTCGGCTATCTTGTCCATTATAGCCTCAACCGTCGTCGTATACGGTATCTCTCGCACCTCTATTATATTCTCGCTCTTTATATATTCCCACTTGGCACGAACCTTTATGCCGCCCCTACCCGTATCATATATCTCACGCATGACCTTGGGGTCGGAAATAATCTCACCGCCCGTCGGGAAATCGGGAGCAGGCAAGGTGCTCAGTATATCGTGATTCTCGTCTTTTATATACGCTACCGTCGTCTTGCACACTTCAGCCAAGTTAAATCCGCATATCTGACTCGCCATGCCCACGGCTATGCCCGTATTCGCCGACACTAAAACATTCGGAAACGTCGTCGGTAACAGCACAGGCTCACGCATAGTGCCGTCATAGTTATCCGTAAAGTCCCAACTGACCTTATCTATCTCCGAAAACAGCTCCGCACATATCTCCGACAGCTTCGCCTCCGTATAACGTGAAGCCGCATACGCCATATCCCTCGAAAACGTCTTACCGAAGTTACCCTTAGAGTCCACAAAAGGCGTGAGAAGCGCCCCGTTACCCTTCGATAAACGCACTAATGTCTCGTATATCGCACTCTCACCGTGGGGATTTAAGCTCATCGTCTGACCCACTATACGTGCCGACTTCGTCCTCGCACCCGTCAACAGACCCATCTTGTACATCGTATAGAGCAATTTTCTGTGCGAGGGCTTAAAGCCGTCTATCTCCGGTATAGCCCTCGACACGATAACGCTCATCGCATAGGGCATATAGTTCGTCTCCAAGGTATCCGTTATGTTCTGCTCCAACACCTCGGCACGTAAACCCATTACATTTTCATTTATATCTCTCTTTGCCGTCTCGTCTTTTTTCTTTCGTGCCATGTATTTCCCGCCGCCTTCTTTCGTAGGGGCGAACCTATGTGTTCGCCCGAAACCATTTTTCTTTGGAAAAATGGTTTTTTGTTATTTTTTGTTTTTTTGTTTTTTTAGTCGGGGCTTTGCCCCGAACCCCGTGGGGAATTTCGCTTTCTTCGGAAAGCGACTTAGGGCTTTGCCCCAAGACCCCACGATTTTTTGAAAAAAATCGATTAAAACTTTTTTCTTGGCTTCGCCCCTAAAGTTTTAGTGCTGTCTTTTCTTATGAAATGTCCGCAAACTCAAGATACATACTGCCATGCTCCGCTATATGACTCTTTCTGCCTGACAAATTATCGCCAAGAAGTAAGTCAAACTTCGCCGCCGTACGCTCAGCGTCCTCCGGCATCACCCTTATCAGCCTGCGTGTCTCGGGATTCATCGTCGTCAGCCACATCATGTCCGGCTCGTTTTCACCCAGACCCTTCGACCTGTTTATCGTCGCCTTCGCCTTGCCCAAGTCCTTTAGAACATCAGCCTTCTCACGCTCCGAGTACGCAAAATACGTCTTGCCACCACTCAAAATTTCATACAAAGGTGACTCCGCTATATACACATATCCCTCCTGTATAAGCGTCGGCATCAGCCTATATATCATCGTCAATATAAGCGTACGTATCTGGAAGCCGTCCACGTCCGCATCCGTACAGATTATGACCTTATTCCAACGCAAATTCTGGAGGTTGAATGTTGACAGCTCCTTAGTATACTTCGTTACCTCCACGCCGCAACCGAGCACCTTTATAAGATCTGTTATTATCTCACTTTTGAATATCTTAGCATAATCCGCCTTTAAGCAGTTTAATATCTTGCCTCTCACAGGCATTATGCCCTGAAACTCAGAGTCCCTCGAGAGCTTACACGCGCCCATAGCCGAGTCGCCCTCAACTATATATATCTCACGCCTGCCCACGTCACGACTGCGACAGTCCACAAACTTCTGAACCCTATTCGCTATGTCCACCGTGCCGGATAACTTCTTCTTTATGTTTAAGCGTGCCTTCTCCGCCTGCTCCCTACTGCGCTTATTTATGAGCACCTGCTCCGCTATCTTATCAGCCTCTGCCTTGTGCTCTATGAAATATATCTCCAAACGCTCACGCAGAAAGTCAGTCATCGCCTCCTGTATGAACCTATTCGTAATAGCCTTCTTCGTCTGATTTTCATAGGAGGTCTGCGTCGAGAAACAGTTCGTAACAAGCACAAGACAGTCCTGTATATCCTGAAACGCTATCTTACTCTCACCCTTTTGATATTTGCCTATCTTCTTTATATACGCATCTACCGCCGACACAAACGCACTGCGCGCCGCCTTCTCCGGCGCTCCACCATGCTCCAAAAACGAGCTGTTGTGATAGTACTCTATCATATTGACAGACGGTGAAAAGCACAGAGACGCCGTGAGCTTTACCTTATATTCAGGCTTATCCGCTCTATCTCTGCCCTTCTTGTCCGCACTTATCATAAACGGCTCACTTATGCCGTTTTCGCCCACAAGCTCACGAACATAGTCGAGTATGCCGTTCTCATAGCGGTAATCCGTCGTCACAAAACCATTATCAGTCTCGTTTACGAAACGAAAAGTCACACCCGCATTCACCACTGCCTGTCGCTTTAAGAGCTGCTCATAGCTCTCAAGCTGTATGTTTATGTCCGTAAACACCTCAAGGTCAGGTCGCCACCTTATGCAAGTGCCCGTCTTCTTCCTGTCCGCAGGCGCTTCCGTTAGTTCGCCCACTATACGACCTTTCTCAAAGTGCAAGCCGTACTTCTTTCCGTCACGACGCACCGTGACATCCATATACTCAGACGCATACTGCGTAGCACAGCTACCCAAACCGTTAAGGCCCAAGCTGTACTCGTAGTCGCCACCCTCATTATTCATATACTTGCCGCCGGCATACAACTCACAGAACACCAATTCCCAGTTATAGCGCCCCTCTTTCTCATTCCACGCCACAGGACAACCACGTCCAAAGTCTTCTATCTCTATACTCTTGTCCGCATAGCGCGTCAGTGTTATAATGTCACCGTTGCCGGCTCTCGCCTCGTCTATGGAGTTAGACAATATCTCTACCACCGAATGGTAACAGCCCTCAAGTCCATCCGAGCCGAATATTACCGCCGGTCTTTTTCTCACCCTATCTTCGCCTTTTAACTGCGATAT
>CAYJPS010000130.1:0-5411 GCA_964372135.1 uncultured Treponemataceae bacterium
GGGGAAAAGGAAACCCAAATGAAGAAAATGGAGCTTTTCAAACTTCAATTGAACTTTTATATGGAATAGCGTATACGCTAAAAATGAGTTATAAGGGCGACTACAAAATAGATGGCTTTTTCGAATATGTTGTGCCACCTCTTGAAGCATTTTGGTGGCAAGAGGGAATAAATGGCTTTGACCCAACAAAAAAAAATCTGTTATGCTTTATTTCAGTTTTGCGCCTTCCCGATTTTATAACAAAAAAAGACTTCGATTGGGCAATAGAAACTGCAACAAAAAAGAAAAAGCAAGATTATTCTAAAGTTGAGTTTTTTACATATAATGAAGGCCTTTGTGTGCAGTGTATGCACGTGGGACCTTTTTCAACTGAAGACATCACAAAGGAAAAAATGGATGCCTTTATTGAAAAAGAAGGCTACGAAATTGACTTAAGCGATGAGCGAATGCACCATGAAATATATTTAAGTGATCCAAGAAAGGTTGAACAAAGTAAACTAAAAACAGTTATCCGCCATCCTGTTTCTAAGGGATGATTATCCTTTTCTATACTCGCTTGGGGTTACACCAAACACCTCTTTAAAGCTCTTTGAAAAATAGCTCATTTCAGAAAATCCGCAATCAAAGCCAATGTCAATAATGGGCTTTGTTGTTGCTTTTAAGAGGGTTGCAGCTTTTTCAATGCGGTAGTTTTTTAAGTATTTTATTGGGGATGTATTTAAAACCGTTTTAAAACAACGCAAAGTTTCGCTTTCACTTACATTTGCACTTTTGGCTATTTCAATAAGGCTTATATCACTTTGATAGCTCTCTTGAATAAACGACATCATCAACTTACAGCGCTTCAGTGTTTTAACCTGTTTAGCATCAGGAGTAATGGTATTCTTTTCTAATGATTGAATTACTGAAAGAAGAACAGTTGAGAGCTTTTCTCGCACTTTAAACTCATAGGCAAAATCTTTTGCAGCAAAAGTGTCATAGGCAAGCAGTATTGAAATGCATTGTTCTTTTCCAATTATTTGAATATTTTGGCTACTTCCTTGCAATAAACCATGAAAATAACTTTGGTAAAGGACACTGTCTTGGTTTCCATATATAAAATTGGAATGAAGTACAAACGATTTGATAATACAAGGCCTTTCATTAACACTTTCACATGAGTGTAGTCTACCAGTATTAATAAAAATTCCTTCGCCTTCTTGCAGTATGTACTCTTGCATTTCTACAATTAGTTTCATGGTGCCATTAATTACAACAATTAGCTCTATTTCTTCGTGCCAATGATAAGGTACAGAGCTAAGGCTTAAGTTATCATTATATATTGCAACTGGAAAATCTTTTGAGCCTTGTAGATTTGTTTCGCGTTTTTGCTTATCCAAAACTATATCACAGTCTAGTTTTTCCATAAAACACCTCTTTTGGCGAAAATATCATAGTATTAGGTGATATTTTCATAGAAAATACATATCTTTTACGATATAGTTATACCATTAAACTGTAGGAGGTGCAATATGGTTGGCTTGTTATTAGCAATTATTTACATTACATTTATTAGTTTAGGACTTCCCGACGCTGTTCTTGGTTCTGCGTGGCCATTGGTTAGCGAAGAATTTTCCGTGCCTATTTCAAATATGGGAATTGTTACCATTATCATTTCAGCTGGTACTGTTATTTCAAGTCTTAACAGTAATCGTATAATCAACTTCTTAGGTGTACACAAGGTAGCAGCAATCAGCGTACTCGTAACAGCAATTTCACTTTTTGGATTTTCATCTAGTCCGTCATTTCTAGTGCTTTGTCTTTGGGCAATTCCTTATGGTTTGGGTGCTGGAAGCGTGGATACAGCGTTAAACAATTTTGTAGCGGTTCACTATGAAAGTAAACACATGAGCTGGCTTCATTGTATGTGGGGCGTAGGTGCAACTCTTGGCCCTTCTATTATGGGGATTGCTTTAACAGGCGGACATAGTTTTAGAACTGGATACATAATTCTTTTTTGCATTCAAATTACAATTTCTATAATTGTATTTATAAGTAGTCCAATTTGGAAAACTAAGTTGCTTCCAACGCATGAAGATCATGCTGACTCAGAGAAAAAAAGAATATTGAGTTTAAAAGAAATTTTTGCAATTCGTGGAGTGCCAGAAATTGCCATTGCGTTCTTTTGCTTTTGTGCTATTGAACATACAACAGGGCTTTGGGCAAGTAGCTATCTAGTATTTAATAGAGGGGTAGCACCCGAAATAGCTGCTGGTTTTGGAGGGCTTTATTATTTAGGGATTACTATTGGGCGTGGTATTTGTGGTTTTATAGCTATGAAATACAACGATACTCAAATGATTCGTTCTGGCGCTATTTTGATGGCAGTTGGGATGGTAGTGTTATTTATTCCAGGCGGTGAAATGCTTGCTTTTGTTGGTATTGCACTTATTGGTTTAGGTTCTGCTCCAGTTTTCCCTTGCATTATACATTCAACTCCGTATAACTTTGGAGTAAAAGCTTCTCAGGCAATTACGGGCGTGCAAATGGCATCAGCGTATTCAGGAACATTAGTAATGCCTGCTTTATTTGGAGTTATTGGGCGTTCCATAAGTTTTACTATGTATCCTGTTTTTATTGGAATTATCTTGGTTGTGATGGTTATTATGTATGAAGTAATGTTAAAAAAGGTTCATGGAGGAAAATCAAATGAAAAGTAAAAGAAACGTTACGCAAAGAAGCTTTATGCAAAAAGTAGGAAAAAAGAAAAAGAAAGAAATTGTCTTTAAATTGCCAAACATACATATTGGCGGCGGAAAGAAATGATTATTGATCACGTAGCACTTTATGTACAAGATCTAGAAAAAATGCGCACTTTTTATGAAACATACTTTGATGCAAAAAGTAATGATTTGTATCATAATAAAACGACAGGTTTTAAATCATACTTTTTAACATTTGAATCGGGTAGTCGCTTAGAAATTATGACGGTGCCAAGCTTAGAAGAAAAAAGTGCGACTACTAAGCGAGCAGGATTTATTCACCTTGCTTTTAGTATTGGAAGTAAAGAAAAAGTGCTAGAGCTTACTGAAATCATGCGCAACGATGGGCATGAAGTTACAAGTGAGCCAAGAACGACGGGTGATGGGTATTTTGAGTCTTGTGTAAAAGATCCCGAGGGAAACTTGGTAGAAATAACGGTGTGAAAATAAAAAAATATTGACAACTAAAAAAACCTCACGTATAATAAAATTTCTGAATATAAACAGATGAAGAAATAAATGTGAGGCTTTTTTATGGATGTGAAAATTTTTGATGTAGATAATAATGAAATTGACTGTGATGTTAAAGTTACAAATGATGGTGATTTTATACAGTGCCAATTTGTATACAAAGGTAATAATGATGTTTTGGTTTCTAAGGCAGTCTTGTGTACACATGCACATGGCATAGCAGGCAATACACTAATATATGCAGAAGCCTATAATAAACTTTCACAGACAATTGGAACGCTAAAAAATCCTACCGCTATGACCGCCTATACAGATGCGGAGCATTATAAACTTCCAGTAAAAGACGGTTATTTTACTGCATATTCTCTTTTTATTGCATATACAAATCCTGCTACAATGTATGCTTACACATCAACTAATCGGTTTGCAGGGAAAATTCATTTTAATGAAACTGAAATTATTTTAGAGCAAGACCTTGGCAACATTCTTATAAAGCCACATGAAATTGTTGAACTTGAAGAAATATTTATAAAAACAGGTGATGCAAATAAACTGTTTGAGATTGTTTCATCGAGGCTAGCCTTTAACCATCCTAGCCTCATTTGTAACACATATCCTACTGGGTGGTGTTCGTGGTATTGTTTTGGCCCTGAATATACTTCAGAAGATGTGGAACATAACATGGAAAAAGCACAAGAAAATTTTAATGTCAGTGATAAAAGTCCTTTTTTTATTCAAATTGATGATGGCTACCAAACCTACATGGGCGACTATCTTGATATTTCAGGCTTATTTCCCAATTTTGAAAACTTAATTCAATCTATCCATGACAAAGGTTTTGAACCAGCATTATGGGTAGCACCCTTTATTGCCCAAAAGGAATCTGAATTATTTAGAAATCATCCTGAATATTTTGTAAAAGATGAAACAGGGAACCCTTTATCGAGTGGAGATTGTTCTTTCGGCGGATGGCGATGCGACCCATGGTATATGCTTGATGGAACAAATCCACAAGTCTTAGAACATTTAAAAAATCTCTTTGCTACATTGCGAAAAAAGTATGGTATCAAATATTTTAAACTTGATGCGAATATGTGGGGGGCTTTTCCTTTTGGAAAGAGGTTTGACAATACAAAAACTTATGTTCAAGCATATAGGGATGCAATGGCTGCAATTATCGAGGGTGCAGGGAATGGTGCTTATATTCTTGGATGTAATGCACCAGTGTGGGCGAGTATAGGGCTTGTGCATGGGATGAGAATTGCTGGTGACGTAGATAGAACCTTTGATAATTTTAAAACATTGCATAGTGAAATATCGCACAGAAATTGGCAAAACAATACGCTTTGGATAAATGATCCCGACTGTGTTGTAACAATCAATAACAGTAAGAATATGATTCAGCCTGATGGTAGCACTAAAGATATTGTTACGCATTTATCTGAAGATGAGTTTGATTTTCATTGTTGTGCAATACTTGCATCAGGTGGAGCAATTTTATCGGGTGATGATATGTGTTTAATGAGCTCTGAAAAAATTGGCAGAATACAAAAACTCATTGCTACGCCAAAAATTGCAGCACAATATGATGACAATACTAATACGCTTGGTCGGCAAAAAACACCTATTGGCGACATTATTACTGTGTTTAATTCTACAGAAGGTGTTATTTCAAAAAAAATTACACTAGATGATATGGTTTCAGTCTATGATTTTTGGACTGATGTTAGCTTATATGAAAATGTAGATGAATTTACTGTTTCTCTAAATCCACATTCTGCAAAAGCCTTTTTAGTAAAAAAATAGGGTATTTATGAAAAACTATGTTTTATACACCGACTATCCATCCTCGTGTTTGGGTGAAATGTGGAGAGATGCACTCCCTTCCGGAAATGGTGAAATTGGTGCAAGTGTTTATGGTGGAGTGCATAACGAGACAATAATGCTTACACATAATCGCTTATGGTGGAAGGCAAAAACTCCGAGCCTTCCTGATGTAAGTGATTCTCTTCCTAAAGTACGTCAACAGCTTCTTGATAATAAACCTTTTGATGCAGATACAATATTATCTGATAGATTAACAGAGCTAGGTTATGATGCTCAAATTGCCGTGCCCTTACCACTTTGCGACATAGGGCTTACAATGCACACAGAGCATGCTTTTTCAAATTATAAGCGATATCTTGATATGCAAAGTGG
>CAYJPS010000131.1:0-5389 GCA_964372135.1 uncultured Treponemataceae bacterium
CAATTTCACAGAGCTTTGCAATTTCATTCATAAAACTAATGCGAGTTGCAAGCATAGCATTTGCAGCATACTTTGTAATTTCTGCAGATTTTATATCCATGTTAATAAGTGGGTGACCGTTTGAAACAAATGGTTCATAGAGTTCTTCCATGAGCTTTTTCGCCTTAACAGACTCTGAACCTATTACCACGCGGTCTGGT
This sequence comes from uncultured Treponemataceae bacterium, assembly GCA_964372135.1. Classification (GTDB taxonomy): domain Bacteria; phylum Spirochaetota; class Spirochaetia; order Treponematales; family Treponemataceae; genus CAYJFX01. The sequence continues at coordinate 201 of CAYJPS010000131.1, forward strand.
CTCATAAAGTCTTCTATTGCTACGCCTTCTTTTAAGAATTCGGGGTTTGATACTACATCAAAGTCTATAGAAACACCGCGCGTATCAAGCACTTCTTGAATTGCTTGTTTTACTTTTTCGGATGTTCCAACAGGCACTGTTGATTTATCTACAATAACCGTATAACTTGTCATCTCTTGTGCTATGCAACGCGCAGCGGCTAGTACATATGAAACATCTGCAGAGCCATCTTCGCCTGGGGGAGTACCAACAGCAATAAAGCAAATGCTAGAAGAGGGTATTGCTTCTTTATAATTCGTAGTAAATAAAAGCCGACCATCTTTATGATTACGAAGAACCATTTCTTCTAACCCTGGCTCATATATGGGAAGAATGCCTTTTTTTAAGTTATTTATTTTTTTTTCATCAATATCTATACACCATACTGTGTTCCCCATTTCTGAAAAGCATGTTCCACTTACAAGCCCTACATAGCCTGTTCCAATCATTGATATATTCATTTTAATTCTCCTATTTTTTGAATTTTGCTTTACTGAATAATATAACATGCTTAGAAAAAAGTATATAAAAACCTATTCCAAGTGAGTAGAATCGTAGTATGTTTTTAGCCATAATTCTCTTAGGTAATTTAATTATATAATTTGCTAAAATTCTCTGATAATCTTTTTTTACAGCCTTGCGTGTTTTTTTATCCCAATTCCACTTTTTTGCAATAATATCACGTAGAGTATTCAACCAGTCTATTAGCTCTTTGGGATTTGTTATGCTGGTTGGATAATCTTTTTTTTCGACAAAAGCTGTTAAGTATATATGAAAACTAGGTGCATTAGTACCCGTAAGGGTTTCAATAAGTTTTTGGTTTGAATTAGTCGAGTTAGTATATGATATTTCTTTGTTTGCATGAAAAGCACTTTGTGGAAGCTGCCTGTATAAATAGAGAATATCATCCATTACATACATTTTTGAGTGTAGAATAAAGCGTGTCCATAAGTCGTAGTCTTCTGCAACGTAGCTCTCTTTATTGTAGTAGAGCTTATATGTTCTTAATACTTCATTTCTAATGAGCATAGAAGGGTGAGCTAAAGGATTTTGAAATAGTATTAACCATTCCAGCGGAAGTGATGATTGTTTCCATGTATCTTTTGAAAACTGTTGTCCATATACATTAATGTATTTAAGATTTGTACTGCAAGCACCAATTTCATTATTTTCTTCTAAAAAAGCTATTTGTTTTTCAAATCTATCTTCTAGAGAAATATCATCTGCATCCATCCTAGCAATGTATTCTCCATGTGCTAAGTCTAATCCTTTATTTAAACTGAATATTAAGCCTTCATTTTTTTTATTTTTATGATACTTTATTCTCTTATCTTTATAGGATGCAATAATTGATGCAGTTTTATCAATGCTTCCATCGTCTATAATAATAAATTCAAAATCTGTATACGTTTGATTGAGTATGCTATCTATTGCTTCTTTTAAATATTTTTCTGCATTATATGCAGCCATTATAACTGATATTTTAGGTGTCATTTTTTTATTCCAAAACCTTTTTCTTTACAAATAGTTTCAAATGCATTGTATGTTGAATCCATTGTGTTAAAAATATAGTCTACAGCTCCTTCATGTAGTTTTACCTCTTTTTTAAAATCAATAAAAGCTTTACTATTTGTATGCAATTCTGTTATTTTTTCAACTGTGTCATTTGGATTATCTGGATCTAGAAAAATAAATGACTTAGGGTTTATTACTTCTGGCTCAGGGTTATTGTCATAGCCGTGGTAAATTGGAATGCAATCTGACCAAAACGACTGGAATATCTTCTCTGTAACATAGCCCGAGTATGAAAAATTCTCAGGACAAAGATTAAATTTAAATTGCTTTAAGTATTCATATTTATTATCATGATATTCCGTTTTCAGTGTTACATCATTTTGCATAAATTTACCAGGACATGCAACGGTTTCTATGGGAGAAAGTAAGTCAAGGAGCGTAGTTCTAATGCCCGTAATGTCGTGAGAGGCAATAAGCGAGCAAAATTTTGTTTTTTCAAAAGACCTATTGTTAAACTCTTGTACCTTTTTGTAAATATCATCCTTGTTTTTTGTTGGTTGAAAAAAGAAGAGTATCCATAATGGATAGCGAATATAGTTTTTGTCATTTAAATAATCAAAACCAAATGAAATATTAGCTTTGTCCAATGCATGGTTTTCAAAGTTTTTGTATATAGATGGCACTACAAGAGGTGAGTGTACGCATTCGCCAGTAAAAAAGCTTATGGCGCTTCTTTTATTTTTAGTTAATATGCGATATTGCTGAATATTGATAAAAGGTTGGAAAAATTTAATAGAAGGATTAAAATATGAAAATTTTATGAGTGAATCATCAAACGGTAAGAATTTTCTAAAATAATAATCGTCTCGAGTCCACGTTTCATTTTCTGTAGTGCCGTAGACACAAAAGCGCATTCTTTTATCAAATATACTTGTAAAAAAATCGCGCATGTAGTTGAGGATGTATTTTAGTATCTTATGTATTTTTTTTATCATATTGGTTTTTTACGTGGAATAAATTTCCTAATTATTTTTTTTACATTCATTACAATATATGTTTTTTTTGAAAGCTTTTTCCAGATTAATGTACGTCCCATTTTTTTATCTTCTTTACGAAGCTCTGGGTAAAAATGATACATTAATATAAGTGAATGGATTGGAAATGCTTCTTTTAAAATTGGTTTATATTTTTGTAAGTTTTCTTTTTCAATATACTCGTATAATGATGATATTACCATTGCAACATTTTCCACTTGTATTGAAAACTTCTTATAGGTGAGTTCATAGTTACGCCGTGTAATACCAGATGTTGCATCCAGTATTAAGAGGTATTGATTAATGCAACCAAAGGATGTGCAGTGAGTATGAATAATAAATTGTTCATAACCGTCTTCAAACCAAATACAGTAAAAATCTTTCATTTTTGAAAAAGCAGTTTTTGCTATTCTTGTTTTTATTGGTTTATTTGCAAGGCTAAAATCTCTGTATGCCAGTTGTTTTTTAAGAATTCTATCTAAAAAATTTTCTTTTGTTTCTAGATATAGAAAGGTATTTGTAGTATGTACTGGAACCTCTCTATAACCAAACTCAACTAGGTCTACAGGGTTTTCTTGTAAGTAGTCATAGAGTACTTGCAGAGCATTTATTTCATAATAATCATCACAGTCTAAAAACAAGCAGTACTCACTATTTGCTTTTTCTACTCCTGATTTACGTGCTAAGTGCGTGCCTTCATTTTTTTCTTTGTGTACGTATTGTATTCTTTTGTCTGTATATGTTTTTATAATATCTTTACAATTTCCAGGAGAACAGTCGTTTATGACAATTATTTCAAAATTTGTAAAACTCTGAGCTAAAAGAGAATCTAAACAATGATTGAGAAATTTTTCTGTATTAAATACAGGGACAATAATTGAAAAAAAAGGGTGGTTTTGCATATTCTCTCCAAATTGATATATGTGCAAGCTCTTTTTGTACTGAAAATTTTATTTTACTATGTAATTCTTAAAACTTTAATAAACCTAATAGTCCATTCAAATGGCGAAAAAATAATAAGGATACACAATTTTGCCATTTCTTTTAATAAATTTTTTTTGTAATTTTCTCTTATAAACTTTACTTTTTTACCTAACCGCAAATCATGCATATCAAAAAAGCAGTATTTTAGCTTTTGCTTATAAGAAAACCCTTTTTTTTGTAACGTATCTGCATGTAACATAGCATTTTCAAACAAAAAATTCTGTGTCTTTTTTTCAATATGATTTGTATCGATGTTTGAATAATCAAAACAAAATTCAGAAAGCTCCGCTTCTATTTTTTTTATATCAGTTGCAAAAAAATCTGTATTCTTCCACAAAAGAGTATTTACAATACTTTTTTGTGGGTTAAAGAATTTATATTGTTGTGTGTGATTTCCCTCTTTTAGTTCAGTAAATGAGAGTATTTTATTGCGCGTATTGTCATAATCATATATGAAATCTTCAAGTAAAAAATGCAATATGTTTTGACTTTTCTCAATTTTTTTATTTTTCCTTGTTTGCTTAAACCATTTAATGAAAATATCGATGTCTGTAGTTGGTATATATCTATTTCCCCAATACATTTTATTTGCATAATATAAGTCTCGTGGGTCGCGATCAATAGAAATCGTTTTAATAAAGTCAAAAAAATCTGTATATCGTTCTACGTTTGTTGGTGGTAATAATTGATCAAAAAGCAAATAGTCATACTTATTCTCTTTATCACATTCAAAAAATAATTTTGCAATGTACCTTTTAGTTATTTGATTAAAGTTTATGTCTGATGTATAATACATATTAGTAAATGGCATATATGTTGGCTTCCATCCATCACCCTCATATAGATTATATGTATGTTTTCTATAATCATTATTAAATACATAACGTGCTACATTATATTTTAATAAATTTTCACTTGTTGGCTTTTGAGCTTCAAAAGCTCTGTGCCAATTACCATCCCATTGGCAATCACATAACTCTTCAATGTAATTTTTGGTATAAGTTAAAAATTTTCCATTAAAAATACGATTGTATCCATGTTTTTCAAATTCATAAGCTAGCGATAGGAAACGTTTGACAGCTAAATCAACTTTGAATCTATGGCCTTCTTCTATTGCGTTTTGTAAATCTATAAGACCATCACTTTCATGAAAAAAAGTGCATTCAACCCCTGATCCAAAACTTTTTATATTTGAGAATTCTTCAAAAAAATTTGTTCCTGCTGAAGAACCGCTGCTACCATAACCTGTACATGTAATTATTTTAGGCACTGTGTATCCTTATTTTATAAATCCTATTTTTTTAAGTATATATTTTATTATCTGTTTTATAGCATGTTTTAGATTAAATTCCTCTTTTTTATAAAAATTATTAATCCATTTTAAACATATTTCTTCTGGGTATGTTTCTAGCAATAATTTCAAACCGTTTAGTTTATCTTTATTCTCTAACAAAGGGAATATTGATGTCATTAGATATGAACCATGAATATCATAAGCTTGACTTATTATGGGCTCGTATTGTTTAAGATTTTCATTTTGAATGTATTCATAAAGAGCTTCTATTACCTGTGCAACATTTGTTACCTGTGTAAAAAATTTTTTATACGTAATATTTT
>CAYJPS010000132.1:0-4614 GCA_964372135.1 uncultured Treponemataceae bacterium
GTTGCCGTGACATTGACCTGTGGGAATGTCGTGAGGATAAGTGGCTGATTGTTAAGCGCATTGTGGCAGGCGACAACACGAGGATATTGTCACGCTACAAGGATCTGCCTAACTATAACTGCGGTCGTGACGACAAGACCGACCCTTGCTACACTGTAAATTTATAAGTTTTTCCTTTAGAGGTCGTGAGGCTATTTCGCCTTACGACCTTTTTTCGGCTCTGATTTGCATGTATTGCTATTTTTTATTTACAATGCTATAATATCAGAAAAATTTATCGGGGGATTAATATGCCCAACACTGAACGTGACACTAATGATCAAACTCGTAAAAACAAAATACAATCTGCTTATAATTTTTTCAGGCTGCTATTCGTTTTTTTACTTGCAGGCCTGTTTATTATCACCGCTTTTTTGAGGGTAGATGATTGGTCTGATGAGCAGTCGTCACGGCCGCTCACAGGAACAAAGTCAGCCGCAAATGTTTTAAGAGACGACAGTGTTCTTTTAGTGCGTCCCACTCCGACACCAACACCCACGCCGACACCTACGCCAGCTCCTAGCACGACACCCGAACCTGTACCCACCGAGGACTTAAATGCACAGCCTGTGCCTGCACTGGCCCCTATTTTACCGCCAGCTGAGCAAGGGTATATAACGGAAATTACACATAGCACCTTTGAATTGCCCATCATAAATGCAACGGGCTACACCGCTGTGGACACTGACATAATGTCCGATGCTACAGGCACAAGTGCGGTAGGATCCATTAATGCCGGACAAGCATTTAAAATACTCGCCGAACACGGATCTTGGTGGTACATTGAGTTTAACGACGCCGTTGGTTGGGTGGACAGTAACATCTGTTTTATAAATTTACCCGATGTTGTGCCATCTATAGTTTACGACATTACAAATTCATCTGCTTCACTCTACATGAGTTCGGGCTTTGAGCTACCCGACATAACAGGTCATGCACTATACAATAGTTTGTCATATAACGAGCGACTTGAGCGCGAGCATTACGTCGTGCCTGTTCTCTATCCCATGGCAAAGAAAATCTCGGAGGCACAACAGCTTGCACTCTCCGAGGGTAACACACTTATTATTTTCGAGGTGTATCGACCACAGGCAACTCAAGTACGGATAGCAGACACTTTGCAGTCACTTTCCGAGAGTAATGCGGACGTTCACAGTGGTATAAACACTGAGCCTTGGACTGTGGATTGGTTTGTCGCCAGTGGCATTTCTTACCATCAAAAGGGAATCGCCATAGACGTCAGCCTCGCTGCTGTCGAGAAAGCCGAGACAAGGTATGCTGGCAATTACGCATACACGGCGGTTACGGAGTATGCACCCTACACCATGCCCACAGACATGCACGAGCTGAGTGCAAGCGCCGCCGCTTTCACCACTGCCGTCGAGGCATCGTCCGAGACCGATTGGCTAAGCGCTTCGCTTGCAGAGAGCATGAACGAACCATCAATAACGCTACAAGGCTATTGCACAGAAGCAGGACTCACCCCCTTAGCATCCGAATGGTGGCATTTTAATGACCTTGAAACAGCTGCACTTGTCGGAGAGCTCACAAGTAGAGGTGACTTCACACTATCGCAATGCCTGAGCGAAGCACCGCCAACTGTCGAGGGGTAATGTAAACAACATTAAACTTGGAGGTGCGATATGAGATTTGCTATGATTATTTTCAGTATGTTCACTGCTCTTATGATAGGCGTCGGGCAGGATGATGCTGTGGTTTTGACGCAAAATTCGAGCACCATTGCAAGCGTGTTGAGTAATGCCGAATTTGCCGAAATGTGGGAGGATAACTTACAGGCTACAAACTACAGCTACAGTTTCAATTCAGTCGAGCACGGAGACGTGCTAAACTTCGGCTATGATTATGCGCCCTCACCTCATCCATATGAGAACTCTCTCGTGAGCACGGAATTTGCTATCTCCTCAGACGGCACTCTCTACATTTTCATGAGAGGTATAGGAATTTCCGTATTCTCGTCTTCGAGTGAGCACATAGAAACCATAGCGTTTCCGAACCTCGAAGACAGCTACACCTACACTAACATGAGCTTAGATGAGCTTGGCGGAAACATGTACTTTCAAGCTTTCACGCCATCTTTAGAGGGCGATGATACCTACTTAGTAAAGCTCAGCCTACACGATCACACCCTGACAAAGTACAAGACAACAGGCACAGTTTTGAACGGAGCACTTGTCAGAGCCGTAAGCGGTACTCTGTACACTCATTTTAACAACAGCTACTACACTCTGAGCATTGACGGTGACGTTTATAGTTTGGAGACGGAGTTTCAGAGTATAGACCCGTGGGTAAGTCTGCCTGACGAGCTGCGGGGCATGTACTTTCCTTTTAGGGCTAACGCTGTGAGTGACGCTGCATATATGTTTGAAATTGTACTGTACGATGAACAGGGCGAGGGTGCAAAGTATGTATACAGTAATGAGAACAGGGTGCTTAGCCAGGAGAAAGTTAATGGCGTCGCTCCGTGGTCAAAATTGAGCGTACGCAGTATGTACATGAGCGAGACGCCCGACGAGTTTTTCATATGGCTCAAAGAGGACATCATGGGCAAAAACGCTACGTTTCAAGATACGGTCACCGAGAGCTATGAGCACATGTTGCGCATAGATTCACAGGGTACAATTTCAGCTCTCTGCGAGGTGCCGAGCGAGCTACACCACATAAGAGACGCTCAGGACGCTTACATCATGACAAACGACGGCGCGACCATACACATAGCGAAAATAGAGTATTTTCTGAGTGATTGGCAGGACAATGACATTTTTGTGAGAGTGTCGTAAGTAAAACAGCAAACAACCGACGGATAATATCCGTCGGTTGTTTATTTATTTTGCGTAACACTATGGGGCGAAAGCCCCATAGTGTTTTTCTTTGAACTTATCCGAGATATCTCATTAGCATAGCTGCTATCTGCGCTCTGCCTGCTTCGCCCTGCGGTATGAGCATATTGTCCGTGCCCTCAATTATGCCCAGAGATGTTGCCCAGATCATAGCATCACGTGCCCAGTCGGACACCATATCCGCATCTCCGAAGTCAAGCACATCCGTTGTCAGCTCAGGACTGCCCGCATAACGATATAGCATAGTGGCAAACTGCTCACGAGTAATAAAGCCCTCGGGGTTCGTTCCGTCGGAAACCCCGTTCTCTATCGCCCATTCCATGCCTACCGTATACCATTCCGCTCCTGTAGATGTGTCCACTCCTGACATGCGTGCCAAGACCGTCCAGACCATCGAACGGGTCATAAGTCCCTCAGGATCAAATGTAATTGCACTCGTGCCCTCAAATATGCCTGCTTCCACTACGTAGTTCACTGCGGCAAAATACCAAGCGTCCGCCGCCACGTCCACAAATCTACTCAAAGGTAGGGTCGGATCAACAATGGTAACGTCATCGTCATCATCGTTACCGCCGCTGCCGCTGTTACCCGAGTTTCCGTTATTACCCGAATCTACGACCGTTACCGATATATCATCCCTGTCACGTATACGTATTCTCGGGTATGTGTCAGCATAGCTATTGTCATACGACGCCAGTCCAACAGCCTCAATTTCGTTTCCGACCGCTAAATTCTCTATAGTCTTTAGCTCCGTGATATAACCGTCTATGAAAATTCTCGCCGTCTCGCCACTTGCATCCGTGTAGTATATGCTCTGCGGTATGCCCTCCGCTTCCACAATTCTCGTGATTTCACCCGAGACCTTTACAAGTGAGCCCAAAACGCTCATGTCATTAATCTGTGCCGCTGTGGCATCTATCGGAGTAGGCACTGTGCCTTCGCCTATCTTCGAGATTGATGTTACCTTCAGCTGACGCTCGCCTTGGTAAGAGCTGACCGTGCCCTTAACTTCGACTACATCGCCTGCCTTTAAGATATCTGCCACGGGGTGCAGATTTATGCCGCCCGTTGCGTCTTGTACATAGACACTGTCGAAGAAGGCCGTGTCATCGTCATAACCCGTAGCATTCGAGGTCAATGTGCCACGGATAGCGAAGCTGTCGCCCAACTCTCCCGCATGTACCTCTGCAATCGTCGAAATTACAACGGGATTTATGTGCTTTAACAGATTCTCTACAATAGTGTAGTTTGAATATGCCGGCGTGCCGTAGTTGTCAAGATCAGCCTGAATTTCAAAGTTGCTCATGAACACAGAGCCCGAGGTGATAATCGTCGCCGTGTTTCCGTTATCATAGGTAATGCTTTCACTCGCCGCCGATAGGTACTTATTGTCGTACTTCGGAATTGTCACACCTGCAAAATTATCTCCGTCATAGTCTGTTGATTCGCCTGTCTCAAAGCTGTAGACCATGGCACTCAAGATGCCAAGAATGGTGGCAAAGGTGGCGGCAAGGGTTGCAACGGTAATGGAGTTAAATGCTGCATCTAAAAGGCTTGTGTTATCATTGAGCATTTCATTCCATTTTAAGGTGAAGCCGCGCCAATCGGTTGAGTAGCGGGCTGTATTGAATGAATATACAATAACAATAAAAATGGGTAAATATAAAAAAACATAAACCAACCAAAGCCAAATTATTGCAAGCGTGCGCATTATAAG
>CAYJPS010000132.1:4624-5299 GCA_964372135.1 uncultured Treponemataceae bacterium
AAAGCTGTAGACCATGGCACTCACACTACTTGGCAGTGTGTTCACAGGTGCGCCGTCCTGACCGACCGCATAAATCGTGGCTCCGCCATAGTTTGAATATACCTGAGAATCGACTATGCCCTGCATGAACATATTCTCATCGTTAATTTCCGTCAGATACAGTCTCGGCGCTTGACCACCGTTATTAGTGTTGTCAATGAGCCCGTCGTCCGAAATTCTGAGACTTGAACCCAAAGCTTCCAAGATATCATTCTGCTGTGCCGCCATGTGGTCATCTTCCGGGAAGTCTTCATAGCGCTCGTAGTAATCGCTCCAACCTGTGACAACCACTATGTTGCCTGCCTCCGCAAAGGCTGTAATTGCATTTATTTCAGCCTCTGTCCAATTTTGATAGTCGTCGAGAAGCGAAGAACCGTCTCTGCGTGTCGGAGGTGTTAGGATAAGCATTTTATACTTATCATTTCCCGTTGCGGCTATTAATTCCGCCTCTGTATCAAGCTCTACCACTCGCACGTCATACTCTGCCGCAAGATTTGCGAAGTTACCCATGCTGTCTTTGTAGTTACCGTTTACATATTCATTGTAGTTCGATGCGTCTATGCCCACATACACGAGCTTATCCGCATCACGGACATTGAGCTCTACATTCTGACTGTAGATCTGTCCGTCCATCAA
>CAYJPS010000133.1:0-5234 GCA_964372135.1 uncultured Treponemataceae bacterium
CTACGGCTCCAATCTTTTTTCTGCGAAAAAAGGATATCCGCCTCCGCCCTGGCGCGTTGCGTGTGTTTTAAAACTATTGACAAATCTAAGGCGAGATGGTACCTTTAAATAAAGCGTACTCTAGGATGGTATTAAATGAACAAAAATGACTTTACGTATAATCCATGTGGGAATGGAAATGGAGATTATGTTACCACTGTTAATAATTTTTCAGTAGAAATAGCTGAAAAGTGTTTTAGTGATGAAAGCATAGCCTTTGTTGAAAAAATAATTGAAGCGTATCCTAATAAGGTTTCTGATTTAGCACAATTTTGTATAGAGTCTGAGTGTTTTAAAGATTACTATCCAGAAGAAACTGTTTCAACTGTAATTGAAAAACTTAACTTACCAATAATAAAAATCTGGGGTAATTATGGTATGCTATCTTATTGCGAGCACACGATTGATTTTGATCATATTATTGATATTGAGTTTAATGGGGCATTGGATACTTTTACTTCAATAGGTATAGACGGATAAGTTAAAAAATAAAAGGATAAAGATTTGGAAAAAATTGTAATGTATACAGATGGTGCGTGTTCTGGAAATCCTGGTCCTGGTGGATGGGGCACAGTTATTTTAGTGGATGGCACAGAGACACCTTTGAGTGCGGGAGATAAAAATACAACCAATAACCGCATGGAACTATTGGCTGTAATTGAAGGCTTGAAACATATTTCGATGCGAGCAGATTTATCGGCACGGCCAATAACTATTGTTACCGACAGTCAATATGTAAAAAATGGCATAACCGAATGGATTATAAACTGGAAAAAAAATGGTTGGAAAACTGCCGCAAAAAAGCCCGTAAAAAATCAGGATTTATGGATAGCCTTGGACGAACTTGTTTTAAAATTTACTATAGAATGGCAATGGGTAAAAGGTCATAGTGGTGACAAATATAATGAGATGTGTGATCAACTAGCCGTTAAAGCAAGTCAATCAGTTTAGTTAATAATACTTTTATCAAGAATGTCGAAAATTTCGTCTTTTGAGAACATACCGATTTTTACTAGGTCATCACATTGTTCACTCACCGTCTTATCAAAAAAGAGAACATCATCTGTTGCAATGGTAACATTAACGCCAGCATCATACAATACTTTTATAGGATGAGCTTCTAAACTTTTCACTGAAGATAGCATTACGTTACTTTGTGGGCATACATTAAGGCGTGTTTTTCTATCTGCTAAAAATTTCATAACTGACTTATCTTGTGCTGCCCCTATGCCGTGTTGTATTTCTTGTACGTCAAAAAATTCAACAGCATCTTTAACGGATTTTGCATTTGAAAACTCACCTGAATGAACCTTTGTTTTAAGACCATTTTTTTCTGCAAGTTTAAATAAGGGTTTAAATTTTTCAAGTCCATCAAGTACTTCTGGCCCATAAAGGTCAATGCTCTTAAAAACACTGCTTTCAATACATTCCGGAGCCCATTTTTCTATCGAGTCAAAATCAAATGTCTTTCCCATGCCAAGTTCGGGTCTAAAATCTATTTTATCTTTAAACTTAACCTGAATTGCATGCACAGCTTCTATAAATTTATCTATACTTCCATAGTGACGAACAAAACCTATGTCTGCGCTACCTTCTAAGATGGTAACACCATCTTCAATGGCTGTTTCTACGGCCATGGTAATAAGATCTTCAACGTCTTTTGCCGTTGCACTACGTGGACGAGTGTATTTATCAAGAATTTCATGCATTTCAGTTAAACCTGTCAGCTTTCTTGGAAAATTTGGAATAGAAAATCCAGCCCAAGGCACATATTTACTGTAGCGCATTCCTAAATTGAGGTGATTATGAGCGTCCTTTTTAGGACGAGATAAAAAATCTCCGTTTTTTGCCATTACAGTTCTCCACTTCTCCACATACTACATTATACATTATAATCGGCAAGAAATTCAATTTTCAGTATATTTTTTTGCTATTTTTTTGCAATTTCTTTAAAGAACATTAAAGTACTATAAAAGCAAACAATTGTGTTATTTTGCATAATGTGATATAATCACTGTATAATTGTTACTTTAAGAGTTATATTAGTATTATACGGAGGCAACACAATGGAAAATAAAAAAAATCTTTCAATTGCATTTTTTGATGCAAAACCTTATGACATATCTTTCTTTACAAAACAGAATAGAGAACATTTATACGATATTGACTTTCTTGAGCCTCACTTAAATGCCAAGACAGCAATGCTTGCAAAAGGAGCCGATGTAGTCTGCGCTTTTGTAAATGATAAACTGGATAAAAAAACAATAGAAGTCTTGTATGATTTGGGAATAAAACTTATAGCGATGAGGTGTGCAGGTTTTAACAATGTTGATCTAAGTGCAGCTCAAGGGAAAATTCCAGTTGTGCGTGTTCCTGCCTATTCACCACATTCAGTAGCAGAATATTCAGCTGCACTTTTGTTTTCATTAACACGAAAAATACCAATTGCTTTTAATAGAACTCGTGATGGAAACTTTCAATTACAAGGACTAACAGGGCGTGACCTATTTGGTAGAACCTGTGGTGTAATTGGGACAGGCAAAATTGGAAAGCTGATGGCGCAAATAATGAGAGGTTGTGGAATGAAAATTCTTGCGTTTGATGCGTATCAAGACGATGCATGGTCCACTGAATATGGGGTTGAATATACTACGCTTGAAAAGCTTTTTAGGGAGAGCGATGTTATAACATTACACTGCCCTTTAACAAAGGAAACTCGTCACATAATTAATGAGGAAAGTCTTGCAAAAATGAAAGAAGATGCGGTTATAATAAATACTGGGCGTGGCGCATTAATTGACACAAAAGCACTCATTGAAGCATTAAAAGATAGAAAGCTCGGAGGAGCCGCGTTAGATGTGTACGAAGAAGAAGATGAATATTTCTTTGAAGACTGGTCAACAACTGTAATTCAAGATGATGTTTTAGCAAGGCTTCTTTTTATGCCAAATGTTATTGTATCGAGTCATCAAGCATTTTTAACAGAGGAAGCCTTAACTGCAATTGCTCAAGTAACGTTAGGCAATATAAAAGCCTTTGAAAATGGAGAAGATCTTTTAAATGAGGTTCGCAAAAATTAACAACGCTTTCCCTTGCGGCAATCTACATTGTCTGTTATACTTTTGGCATAAGGAATGATGATGATAAAAAAGGGAAGTATTGTACTATATAAAAATCAGGCAGCATTTGTAACCGATGTAGGCGATAAGTATGCAATAAGTTTTTCAGGTGGAAGCCAGTCGGTTCGTGAAAAAGATATTGCACTTTTGCATTCAGGGCCTGTAACTTCACTTTCTGAAATAGAAGCTGCAAATGAAGACTTGCTACATGATTCTTTGTTAGAAGCATGGGAGTTGCTGCAAGGAGAAGATGCTGAAAGTTTTACGCTTTCTCAAATTGCAGATCTTTCTCTTGGTGATTTTCCCCCTCAAAAAGCATGGGCTTTTTATTCTGCCATTGTTCATCATCCTCGGTTTAATGCATTGCCAATTCAAAATCCTCAAGAGCCAACGTTTTCACTTAGAACAGAAGAAGAATCCTTGGCAATAATTGAAAGAGAAAATGAAAAGGGAAAAGAAGCTGAAGTGCGAGAATCCTTTATAAAAAGATTAAAACAAAAAGAGCTTAATCTTCCTGATGATGGTATTTACATGGGCGAAGTTGAGTCTTTAGCACTTGGAAAAACAACTACATCGAAGGTAATGAAAGAGGCGGGTTATTCTTGCAGTCCTGAAAAAGCACATAAACTATTACTGGATACAAAGGTGTGGAATTATGCAAGGAATCCCCATCCGTCACGTTTTAATTTATCAAAACAGTCTGCAAGTGAGCATTTGAGCCATCCACCTATAGAAGAAAGGATAACGGTTAACCACACGGCCTATGCTATTGACAATGCTTGGAGCACTGATCCTGATGATGCAATTGCTTTTGATGGAGAATACTTATGGGTGCATGTTGCAGACCCTGCAAGTACAGTTCTTCCTGATACTCCTATAGACATTGCTGCTCGAGCAAGAGGTGCAACTTTGTATTTGCCAGAGGGAGCATCGAGAATGCTCGCGGAGGAGTCATTAACCGATTATGCTCTGGGGCTTGCAGAAGAACTCGATCCACCAAATCTTTCGAGGGCTCTTTCTTTTAAAATAAAATTAAACGATGATGGAACAATAGCAGAAACTGAAGTGTTAAAAACCTTTGTAAAAGTGGATCGGTTTACATACGAAAAAGCTGATGAGCTTCAATATGAAAGCTATCTTGCCCCTCTTTATGAAATAGCAAAGCGAAACATAGAAAAGAGAAAAGAAAACAACGCAGTGTTTATAGATCTACCTGAAGTACATTTAAGAGTAAAAAAGACAGAAAGCGATGTGGAAGTAACAATCGATTCTGTTACGCAAACAAAGTCTTCAGAAGTGGTACGCGAGTGCATGCTCTTAGCAGGCGAAGCTGCTGCTACATTTGCATTTAAAAATAACATTTCATTCCCTTTTGTTTCTCAAGAATCACCAGATTTACCAAAAGAAATTCCTACTGGTCTTGCAGGACAGTATCGCTTAAGACGATGTATGAAAAGGCGCTCAGTGGGCCTTACTCCAAGAGGTCATGCAGGCTTAGGTATATTAATGTACTCACAAGTTACGAGCCCACTTAGGCGATACAGTGATTTAGTTTCGCATCAGCAATTACGTGCCTTTATTGATGGCAGAGAGTTGTTGGACAAGGATGAAATGCTTGAGCGTATTAGCGCAGGTGATGCGGCGAGTTCTGCCACTGTAAAAGCAGAGAGAAAAAGCAGTCTTCATTGGACACTTGTTTACTTAGCAAGAAATCCTGAATGGATAGGCGAGGCTATTGTTGTTGAGCTAAAAGATAAGCAAGCGGTTGTTTTAATTCCTTCTATTGCTCAAGAGGCAGTAATTGGAATAAGTCCTAATACTCAGTTGAATGATATAGTACAAGTTAAAGCAATGGATATAAATATTCCTGAGCTTACCGTGAAGTATGTTCCTGTTCTTTGATAAGCTTTTTAATTGAATAAAGTGTGTAAGCAAGTGCCACAATAGCGGCAATCCAGTTTATTGCAGCTATGCCAATAAAAATTCCTCTGGCTTTTAATCCAAATACGGCACTAAGTATGTAAAAAACAATTGCGGGTAAAATAAGCTGGCGAGAAAAGCCAATCCACATAACAA